>CAMFIY010000022.1 GCA_945952575.1 uncultured Leucobacter sp. | reverse complement strand
CACGCGTAAGATCGTCGGCAGCGTCAGATGTGTATAAGAGACAGGGGCAGAGCTACACGCGCCCCGCCGGCTCCGAGCACCGCATCGAGAACCGGCATGGAGACGCTGACGTCGTCTTCGTAGAGGTGGAGCGGCTCTCGTGACCGCGGAGGGCGCGATCGTCGTCCGCCCGGTCGCCGAGGGCGACCACGACGCGTGGGCGCGGCTCTATCGCGGCTACCGCGACTTCTACGGCAAGCCGCACAGCGATGCCGTCTACGCGACGGTCTGGGGTTGGCTGCGGGATCCGCAGCACGAGACTCGGGGGCTCGTCGCGGAACGCGACGGCGAGCTGCTCGGGATCGGGCACTTCCGTCGATTCGCGCGACCGATCGACGGGGCCTACGGAATCTACCTGGACGACCTGTTCACGGCGCCCGAGGCTCGCGGTGCGGGCGCGGGAAGCGCCATCCTGCACCGCCTCGCCGAGATCGCGCGCGATGAGGACGCGACGGTGGTGCGCTGGATCACCGCCGAGTCGAATGCGACCGCTCGCAGCCTCTACGACCGCGTCGCGAAGCAGACCCCCTGGGTCACCTACGATCTCGGCCCCGCGGCGGGCTGAACGGCGCCCCTCACTCGTCGAGCAGCAACCGGTACCCCATCCCCGCCTCGGTGAGCAGGTATCTCGGCCGGCCCGGATCCGGCTCCAGCTTCTTCCGCAGCTGGGACATGTAGAGGCGGAGGTAGCCGGTGTCCTTCGCGTGCTCGGTCCCCCAGATCTGCGTGAGCAGCGTCTGACGGGTGACGAGCTTGCCGACCTTGCGGACCAGCACCTCGAGCATGCTCCACTCGGTCGGAGTCAACCGGATCTGATCGCGGGAGCCCCCTGCGGTGTCGATCGCGCTCCTCGCGGCGAGATCGACGACCACCGCGCCGAGCGAGACCACTGGGCTCGCCGCCTCCTGCTGCGGAAGCCTCCGGGTGAGCGCGCGCACGCGGGCGAGCAGCTCCTCGACCGAGAACGGCTTCGTGATGTAGTCGTCGGCGCCGGCGTCGAGCGCCTCGACCTTGTCCGCCGTACCGGCACGCCCCGACACGACCAGGATCGGCGCCTCGCTCCAACCGCGTATCCCCTGGATCACCTCGAGGCCGTCCAGGCCGGGCATGCCGAGATCCAGCAGGAACACATCGGGCCGCGAATCGACCGCCGCGTTCATCGCGCTCAGTCCGTCGGCCGCGGTCACGATCTCGTACCCCTTCGAGGTCAGGGTGATGCGGAGTGCGCGGAGCAGTTGGGGATCGTCATCGGCGATCAGTATCCTCATCGCTCTCCTCCTTCGTCGGGCCTGGGTGCGGTTTCGCCCGGATGCCGTGCGGGAGGCGCGGCCGGGAGGGAGATGACCATGGTCAGGCCGCCGCCGGGGGTGTCCTCCGGTGTCAGCAGGCCCGCCATACTCTCGACGAATCCCTTGGAGAGCGCGAGGCCGAGGCCCAGTCCCGTGGAGTTGTCGGTGTCGCCGAGGCGCTGGAACGGCACGAACACGTCGTCCATGCGCTGGGCCGGAATCCCCGGACCGCGGTCGATGACCCGCAGTTCGACGCGATCCGCGAAGACGCTCGTCGCCAGGCGCACAGGCCGCTCCTCGGGTGAGAAGCGCACGGCGTTCGCCAGCAGGTTCACCAGTACGCGCTGCAGAAGGACCGGATCGGCGAGCGCGTAGGCGCTGCCGTGATCGAGTGCGAGCTCGATCTGCTCCGGCCGGAGCTCCAACTCATCGAGCGCAGGCCCGATCACGTCGGCGGGATCCACGGGAACGGGCAGGACCGAGAGCGCTCCGGCCTGCAGGCGGCTGATATCGAGCAGGTCGGTGACGAGCCCGGTGAGGGCTGTCAGGCTCTCGTCGGCCGTCTCCAAGAGCTCCTGCCGATCGGCGGAGGAGAGCGCGGATCCCGCGGTCCGGAGGCCGCCCACCGCCGCGGTCGCCGCGGTCAGCGGCCGGCGCAGGTCGTGGCTGAGCGCGGAGAGCAGCGCTCCGCGGACCCGGTCGGATGCGGCGATCGGCTCGATCCCGCTGGCGGTCTCCTCGAGTCGACGATGCTCGAGCGCCGCCGCCAGTTGCGCGGAGATCACCGCGAGCGGACGCTGCTCGGATGCGGGTAGATCCGGGCCTCGCAGTTCGAGCCACGCGTCGGCTCCCACCCGGAGGCGCAGGGAGACCGCTGCAGCGCGGTCGTCGGGCGCCTCCCCCGACGACGCCACCCGTTCCCCGGCCTCGATGAGGCTCACACCGGTCAGGGCGAACGCCTCCTTGGTCCGGTCGAGCAGCGCCTGGACGGCGTCCTGGCCGCGGAGCACGCTGCCGGCGACGGTCTGGATCAGCTCCGATTCGGCGGCGAGCCTGCGGGCCTCATGGGTCCGGCGCGCCGCCCGGTCGACCACGAAGCTGACCAGTGCGGCGATCGTCACATAGAGCAGCAGCGCCAGCAGGTGGTACGGACTCGTGATCGTGACGGTGTACAGCGGCTCGATGAAGAGGAAGTCGAGCGTCACACCCGAGAGGATCGCCGCGAAGAGCGCGGGCCAGATGCCGCCGACGAGCGCGACCACGACCACGAGCAGCTGATAGCTGAGCACATCGCTGGTGACCGACTCCGGCGCGCGCAGTGCGGCCAGCAGCCAGGTCAGTGCGGGGCCTCCGATGAGCGCGATGAGCAGGCCCCAGAGCCTCCGGCGCGCGGTCAGTCCGCCGCGGAATCGCGGCAGGCGCACGCCGCCGCCCGCGGCGGAGTGGGTGACGATGTGCACGTCGATGTCCCCGGATTCCCGGATCACCGTCGCACCGATGCCGGGGCCGGTGAGCGCGGCGGCGATGCGACCGCGACGGCTCACGCCGAGCACCAGCTGCGTCGCGTTGAGCGAGCCGGCGAACTCGACGAGCGCCGACGGGATATCGCCTCCGACCACCTGGTGATAGCTGCCGCCGAGCTCCTCGACGAGGGCGCGCTGACGGGTCAGCGCCGCCGGGTTGTCGCCGCGCAACCCGTCCTGGGTGATCACGTGCACCGCGATCAGTTCGCCGCCGGCGGATCGCGCCGCGATCCGTGCGCCCCGTCGCAGCAGGGTCTCCCCCTCCGGCCCGCCGGTGAGCGCGACGACGACGCGCTCGCGAGCCTCCCAGGTACCGCGGATCCCGTGCTCGTCACGATAGTCCTGCAGCGCCTGGTCCACCTCGTCGGCCAGCCAGAGCAGGGCCAGCTCGCGCAGGGCCGTCAGGTTGCCGATACGGAAATAGTTGGACATCGCGGCGTCGATCCGCTCGGCCGGATAGACGAGGCCGCCGGACAGGCGATCCCGGAGCGCCTGCGGCACCAAGTCGACCAGCTCGACCTGGTCGGCGGAGCGCAGGAACCGGTCCGGCACGGTCTCCCGCTGGGGCGCACCGGTGATCTGCTCGACGACGTCGTTGAGGGATTCGATGTGCTGGATGTTCAGCGTCGAGATCACGTCGATCCCTGCGCCGAGGAGCGTCTCGACGTCCTTCCAGCGCTTCTCGTTCCGGGATCCCGGCGCATTCGTATGCGCCAGTTCGTCCACCAGCGCGATACCGGGCGCCCGCTCCAGTATCGCGTCGAGATCCATCTCCTCGAGCGAGACGCCCCGGTGCTCCACCACCGCCCTGCACAGCACGGGGATGCCGTCGGCCATGGCGGCGGTGGCCGCCCGACCGTGCGTCTCGAGGATGCCGATCACGACGTCGACCCCCTCGCCGAGCAGCCGGCGCCCCTCCTCCAGCATCGTGTAGGTCTTCCCGACGCCGGGTGCGGCTCCGAGCAGCACGCGCAGCCGCCCTCGCCTCGTCATGACTCAGCCTCCCAGTTCGTCGAGCTCCAGGTTAAGCCCAAGCACGTCGACGGTCGGCTCACCGAGGAATCCGAGGTCCCGTCCGCGGGTGTGCCTGGTGACCAGATCGCGGACGGTCCTCTCCGAGAGCCCGCGCGCCTCCGCCACCCGGCGCACCTGTATCTCGGCGTACGCCGGGCTGATGTCCGGATCGAGGCCCGACCCGGAGGAGGTGACCGCGTCCGCGGGCACCTCGCTCTCTGCCACGCCGTCGAAGGCGGCGACCTGGGCCCGTCGCTCGCCTATCAGTCGGATCAGCTCGGGATGCTCCGGCCCGAGGTTGCTGCCGGAGGAGGCCGCGGCGTCGTATCCGTCGCCCGCGTTCGAGGGGCGCGGCTGGAAGTATTCGGGCAGCGGTCGACCGCTCCGGTCGGTGAAGCTCTGCCCGAGCAGCGCCGACCCGACGATCGCGCCCGACCGGTTCGTCACCGGTGAGCCGTCGGCCTGCGCGGGGAAGAGCAGCTGCCCGACGCCCGTGATCGCGAAGGTGTAGCCGATGCCGAGGATCGCCGTCAGGGCGAGTACCGCCCGGCAGGCCGTCCAGAGGGTGCGCCCGACGCGGCGCCCGGATGCGTTCATGTTCGTGTTCTCCTAGCTGAGCGTGGCCGCGCTCAGAACCCGGGAATCGACCGGACGAGCAGGTCGATCAGCCAGATGCCGATGAATGGGGTGATGATGCCGCCGAGGCCGTAGAGTCCGAGGTTGCGACCCAGGATCTTGGAGGCGCTCGCCGGGCGGTACCGCACGCCGCGCAGCGCGAGCGGTACCAGGAACACGATCACGATCGCGTTGAAGATCACCGCCGAGAGCACCGCCGAGGCCGGCGAGTGCAGGCCCATCACGTTGAGCGCCGAGAGACCGGGGAACACGCCCATGAAGATCGCGGGGATGATGGCGAAGTACTTCGCGATGTCGTTGGCGATCGAGAAGGTGGTCAGCGCACCGCGCGTGATCAGCAGCTGTTTGCCGATGGCCACGATATCGATCAGCTTGGTCGGATCCGAGTCCAGGTCGACCATGTTGCCGGCCTCCTTCGCCGCCGAGGTGCCGGTGTTCATGGCCACGCCGACATCCGCCTGCGCGAGTGCGGGCGCGTCGTTCGTCCCGTCCCCCGTCATGGCGACGAGCTTTCCGCCCTCCTGCTCCCGGCGGATGTAGGCGAGCTTGTCCTCGGGCGTGGCCTCGGCGAGGAAGTCGTCGACGCCGGCCTCCTTCGCGATCGCAGCGGCCGTGAGCGGATTGTCCCCCGTCACCATCACCGTGCGGATGCCCATCGCCCGCAGCTCGGCAAAGCGCTCGGTGAGTCCCTCCTTGACCACATCCTTCAGATGGATCACGCCGAGCAGCCGAGCCGAGCCGTCCGGAGCGGTTCTCGCGACGGTGAGCGGGGTCCCGCCCGACTGTGAGATGTGCTCGATGTGCTCCTGGATCTCGGCCCGATCGTCCGACGGGATCGCCGCCTCGGCGCTCTCGAGCCAGGCCAGGATCGCGGATCCCGCACCCTTGCGGATACGCGTGCCATCGGGCAGATCCAACCCCGACATGCGCGTCTGCGCGGTGAAGGGCACGTTCTCCCCGTCCTGCGGCTGCTCTGGAACGAGACCCTCTCGCCGGGCGAGTTCGACGACCGAGCTGCCCTCGGGCGTCGGATCCGCGAGCGAGGCGAGCACCGCGGCCTCGACGAGCTCGGACTCCGCGACTCCCGCGAGCGGGACGAACGCGCTCGCACGGCGATTGCCGTACGTGATGGTGCCCGTCTTGTCGAGGAGCAGCGTCGTGACGTCTCCGGCCGCCTCGACGGCGCGTCCGGACATCGCGAGCACGTTGTTCTGCACCAGGCGATCCATTCCGGCGATGCCGATCGCGGAGAGCAGCGCGCCGATGGTGGTCGGGATGAGGCAGACGAGCAGCGCCACGAGCACCGGGATGCTCGCCGGGCTCGCCGAGAGCGACGCGATCGGATTCAGCGTCAGCGCGACCGTGACGAACACGATCGAGAGCGAGGCCAGCAGGATGTTCAGCGCGATCTCGTTGGGCGTGCGCTGACGGGCGGCGCCCTCGACGAGTGCGATCATGCGGTCGACGAAGGTCTCGCCGGGCTTCGAGGTGATCTCGACGACGATCCGGTCGGAGAGCACGCGCGTCCCGCCGGTGACGGCGGAGCGATCGCCTCCCGACTCCCTGATCACCGGGGCGGACTCGCCGGTGATGGCCGATTCATCGATCGAGGCGATCCCCCAGATCACGTCGCCGTCGCCCGGGATGAGGCCGCCGGCCGACACCGCGACGATGTCGCCGAGACGCAGCTCGGCCGACGACACCTCGGTCAGCCGCGTCTTCTCAGCTGAGGGATCCAGACCGGCTTCGTAGGCCTCCACCCGGTACGCCGCGGTGCTGGTGCGCGTCTTCCGCAGCGTGTCCGCCTGGGCCTTGCCCCGTCCCTCCGCCACCGACTCCGCCAGGTTGGCGAAGCTGACGGTCAGCCACAGCCACGCCGCGATCGCGCCGGAGAAGGCGCCGGGCACCGCGGTTCCGCCGGAGGCGCCCGGACCGCCGAGGAACGGCTCGGCGACGGCGAGCAGTGTGGTGAACGCCGCGCCGACCCAGACGATGAACATGACCGGGTTGCGCCACTGCGCGCGCGGGTCCAGCTTGCGCAGGGCTCCCGGGATCGCGGCGCGGAACTGCTTCCAGTCGAGCGTGCGATGCGGATCGGCCTTCTCCGATCGTCGATCGGATGCGGCGGTCGGAGCCGACGTTCCGGCGGGTTCCGTGAGAGAGGTCGACATGACTACTTCAGCCCTTCTGCGAGTGGTCCCAGCGTGAGCACGGGGAAGAAGACGAGTGCGGTGACGAGCACCGCGGTGCCGACGGTCAGCCCGACGAACAGCGGACGGTGCGTCGGCAGGGTTCCGGCGGTCGCGGGGATGCGATCCTGCGCGGCGAGCGAGCCGGCGAGGGCGAGGATCAGTACGATCGGGATGAAGCGCCCGAGCAGCATGGCCACGCCGATCGCCGCCGTCAGCCACGGCGTGCTCGCCGTGAGCCCGGCGAATGCGGATCCGTTGTTGTTCGCACCTGATGCGAAGGCGTAGACGAGCTCGGACAGCCCGTGCGGGCCCGGGTTCGCGAGCGACTCCCCGACGACGCTCGCGCGCAGCGCGGGCACGGCGAGACTGAGCGCGAGGCCCGCGAGCACCAGCAGGGGCATGACGAGGATGTACAGGCTCGCGAGCTTCATCTCGTACGGGCCGAGCTTCTTGCCGAGATACTCGGGGGTGCGTCCGACCAGCAGACCGGCGATGAAGACGGCGACCACGACGATGATCAGCATCCCGTACAGCCCGGATCCGACTCCGCCGGGAGCGATCTCGCCGAGCATCATGTTCAGCATCGGCATCATGCCGCCGAGGGCCGTGAACGAATCGTGCATGGCGTTCACCGCGCCGGTGGAGGTGAGCGTCGTCGCCGATCCGAAGATCGTCGATCCGACGATCCCGAATCGCTGCTCCTTGCCCTCCATCGCCGCACCGGCGAGCTGGGGCGCGGTACCGGCGCCTGCGAGTTCGAGCCCGGTGAGCGCCGCCGTCGAGGCGAGGAACAGGATCGACATCGCGGCGAGGATCGCGTAGCCCTGGCGCTCGTCCCCGATCATGCGGCCGAAGGTGCGCGGGAGCGAGAACGGGATCACGAGGATCAGTACGACCTGGAAGAGGTTGGTCCACGGGCTCGGATTCTCGAACGGATGGGCAGAGTTCGCGTTGAAGAAGCCGCCGCCGTTCGTGCCGAGCAGCTTGATCGCCTCCTGCGAGGCCGCCGGGCCTCCCGGCAGGGCCTGATGGCCGTCGGCGACGGTTGCGATCTCGGTGAAGCCCGCGAGGTTCTGGATCACCCCGCCGGCGAGGAGCACGAGAGCCCCGAGAGCGGAGAGCGGCAGCAGGATCCGGAACGAGGCGCGGACGAGATCCACCCAGAAGTTGCCGATGGTGCCGGATCGACGGTAGGCGAAGCCGCGGACCAGTGCCACCGCCACTGCGATACCGGTTGCCGCAGAGACGAAGTTCTGCACCGCGAGACCGGCGAACTGCACCGTGTAGCCGAGCGTCGCCTCCGGCGAGTACGCCTGCCAGTTCGTGTTCGTCACGAAGGAGACGGCCGTGTTGAACGCGATGCCCTCGGGAACGGGCGGCAACCCCAGCGAGTAGGGCAGCCACTGCTGCGTGCGCTGCAGCAGATAGAGCGCGAGGACGCCCAACAGCGAGAACGCGAGCACCGAGCGCAGATACGCCTGCCAGCTCTGGCCTTGAGCCGGGTCGACGCCGATCAGGCGGTAGAGACCACGCTCGACACGCCAATCCTTCACCGAGCTGAAGACCCAGGCCATGTAGTCGCCCAGCGGTCGATAGACGACGCCGAGCACGAGGGCGAGCGTGACGAGCGCAGCTGCGAAGAACCACCACACCATCAGAAACGCTCCGGCTTCACGAGCGCGTAGACGAGATAGGCGATGGCCATGAGGCCCAGTGCGGCCCCGAGTATGTCGAAGGCGATCACAGGCGATCCACTGCCTTCGCCGCGAGGGCGACCACGGCGAACAGGGCGAGGATCCCCAGCACGTAGACGATGTCGAGCACGATTCACTCCTTGTGGAGGCTGCCGCGGACCTCTCCGCGGAGCATCCCGAGCGGATGCCTCAGCCAGTGCATCACTCCGCCGAGGCGATCGGAACGCTCCTAACGGAATGCAAACGGCCTGTCTCCTCCGCCGCCGGAAATCCATACGGATTCATAACGCCCTGACCCGGCGCAGGCCCCCGTAGGCTGTGACCATGGGCGCCTCTCGCTACAGCTGCATCCTCTGGGATGTCGACGGGACGATCGCCGATGCCTCGCAGGGCATTCTTCCGCGACTGCGCGAGGTATTCGCCTCCTATGGGATCGCGGCACCGGATCCCGCGGAACTGCGGCACTGGATCGGCCCGCCGATGCTCGAGTCGTTCCGCTCCCGGGCCGGCATGCGGCAGGCTCAGGCCGAGGAGGCGGTCGACAGATACCGTGCGTTCGCGAGGCGGGACGGCTTTGCGTCGGGGGTCGAGCTCTATCCCGGGATCGCGGAGCTGCTGCGGGAGGTGCACGACGCGGGCGTCCCCCAATCGACGGCGAGCAGCAAGCCCGAGAATCAGGTGGTCGCCATCCTGGAACACTTCGGGCTGCTGGGGCAGTTCACCGCGATCGCCGGTGCGCTCCCCCGCGCCGGAGGCGGAGGAGAGGGCAAGTCCGAGGTCATCGGCCGGGCCCTGCAGCGGCTCGCAGCGGCCGGCGCGGATCTGACTCGTCCGGTGCTGATCGGTGACCGCCACCACGATCTCGACGGGGCAGCCGAGCACGGGATCCCGGTGCTCTTCGCCGAGTGGGGCTTCGGCTCGCCCGAAGAGGCGCAGGGCGCCGTGGGCCGGGCGGCCTCGGTGGCCGGGCTGCGCGCGCTGCTCTTCGCGCACGGGAGCTGAGATGAGTCCGATGGAGGCGCCCTGCGACTATCGCTACCGGATGCCGGCCAGCCCCCACAACGCAGAAGAGGCAGGATCGTCACGATCCTGCCTCTTCGTTCGCGTGCGCGGAGGGGGACTTGAACCCCCACGCCCTAATACGGGCACTAGCACCTCAAGCTAGCGCGTCTGCCATTCCGCCACCCGCGCGAACGTTCCGCCGGTTCCTTCCGGCGAACAGAGAACAACTTAGCACGTATCCGGGTTCCGCACGAATCGGGGCGCCCGCCCGCGCGTCTTCCGACAGGCCCTATGCACTCAGCCGTCGGCGGAGCAATTCGATCCGGTGCTGGAGCTGCGTCACGCTGGCCTGGGCGACCGCCGGGCCGCCGCACACGCGCCGCAGCTCGGTATGGATCGCGCCGTGCGGCTCGCCGGACACCCGGGCGAACATGCCGACCAGGCTGTTCAGCAACCGGCGCTGCTCCCCCAGGGTGCGATGCAGCGCCTCCGGCGCCTCCGCCTTCTCCGGCGCGTGCTCGAGAATCCCTTGATTCACCGCGCTGCGCTTCGCCTGCCGAGCCTGTCGCTGCATCAGCACCTTGCGCACCTCGTGCGGCTCGAGCACGCCGGGGAGGCCCAGGAACTCGAGCTCCTCCTCGCTTTCGACCTCCGCGTAGCCGCCGAACTCGGCGCCGTCGAACACGGCGCGGTCGAAGTGGGCGTCCGAGGAGATCGCCGCATAGGCGAACTCGTTGGTCAGCTCCTCTGAGGCCCGGTCCTCCTTCTCCGCGGCCGCGAGTTCCGCGGCTTCGGCGTCCCACATCTCCTCCGCGCTGCCCGGCCCGTCGAGCACGTGGCCGCGCTCCTTCTCCAGCTCCGCTGCGAGCTGCATGAGCGCGGGGACGTTCGGCAGGAAGACCGACGCCACTTCGCCGCGGCGCCGGGAGCGCACGAAGCGCCCGATCGCCTGTGCGAAGAAGAGCGGCGTGGACGAGCTCGTCGCGTACACGCCTACGGCGAGGCGCGGCACATCCACCCCCTCGGACACCATTCGCACGGCCACCATCCACCGCGAATCGCTCTGCGAGAACTCCTCGATGCGGGCGCTCGCCCCCGCGTCGTCGGAGAGGATCAGGGCGACCCGCTCCCCGGTGATCTCCTCGAGTACGGCAGCGTAGGCCTTCGCCGCCGCATGATCCGTCGCGATCACGAGCCCGCCGGCGTCGGGCACCTGCTGCCGCACCTCGGCGAGGCGTCGGTTCGCGGCGTGCAGCACTTTCGCGATCCACTGCCCGGCCGGATCGAGTGCCGTGCGCCAGGCCTGCGAGGTGATGTCCTTGGTGTTGCCCTCGCCGAGGCGGGCCTGCATCTCCTCACCCGCAGAGGTCTGCCAGCGCATCTCCCCCGCATAGACCATGAAGATGACCGGGCGCACGATGCCGTCCGCCAGCGCCCTGCCGTAGCCGTAGTCGTAGTCCGTCGCCGAGACCTTGGTACCGTCGGGCTGCGGCAGGTAGTCGAGGAACGGGATCGTCGCGTCGTCGGAGCGGAACGGGGTTCCGGTCAGCGAAAGGCGCCGTTTCGCAGTGCCGTAGGCCTCGCGGATCGCCTCACCCCAGCTGAGCGCATCGCCCCCATGATGCACCTCGTCGAGGATCACGAGCGTGTCCGCGTGCTCGGTGAGCAGCCTGTGCTGCACCGGCTTCATCGCGATCTGCGCGTAGGTCACGACGACGCCGTGATAGTGGCTGCCGTAGTTCAGGCGATCGCTGTTCGAGTAGTTCGGGTTCAGCCGGATACCGGCTCGGGCAGCCGCGTCGGCCCATTGCGTCTTGAGATGCTCGGTCGGTGCGACCACGATGATCTGCTCGACCGTGCGGTTGGCACGCAGGATGGATGCGAGGCGCAGGGCGAAGGTGGTCTTGCCTGCGCCCGGCGTCGCGGAGGCGAGGAAGTCGCGCGGATTCCGCTCGAGATAGAGGCGGATCGCCTCCTCCTGCCAGGCCCGCAGCGTACCCGCGGTGCCGTGCGCGGCGCGCTCGGGATAGGCCGGAGGGAGGTGTTCGGCGGCACTCGTGCCAGGCAGATGGAGGCCTGGCGTCGAGTCGTTCACGACCTCATAGACTACTAGGACTATTCGGGCGCGCCCGCGGATCAGGTACCGACGCCGATGGGCATCGCCCGCAGCCGAGTCGAGATGACGGGAGTGTCGCCAGTGTCCGAGCCGGTCGAACCGGAAGAGTCGCGGATCGAGTTGCCGTGGCAGCGTTTCGTCGCCATCGGCGATTCCTTCACCGAGGGTCTCGGCGATCCGTCTGCAGACAGTCCGGGCGGCCTGCGCGGCTGGGCCGACCGATTCGCCGAGGTGCTGGGCGGCTACGACGGCGACTTCGCGTATGCGAACCTGGCCGTGCGCGGCAAGCTGATCCGCCAGGTCACCGAGGAGCAGCTGGAGCCCGCGCTGGATCTCCGCCCGGATCTCGTGAGCGTCAGCGCCGGCGGCAACGACGTGATCCGGCCCGGCGGGGACCCGGATGCCATCGCCGAGCAACTCGAGTACCTGCTGCGGCGGATCCGTTCGACGGGAGCGACCGCGATAGTGTTCACCGGGGTCGACACCGGATTCCAGCCGGTCTTCCGCAGCATCCGCGGGCGGGTCGCGATCTACAACGAGAACGTGCGCAAGGTGGCGCAGCGCCACGACTGCGTGGTGGTGGACCAGTGGGCGCTCGAGGAGCTCCAGGATCAGCGCTATTGGGCCGACGATCGCCTGCACCTCAATGCGCTCGGGCATCACACCATCGCCCGGGCTGCGCTGGATGCGCTGGGCGTGCCGCACGGCCTCACGCCGCTGGATCCTCCTCCGCTGCCAGCGCAGACCTGGCGTCAGGCCCGCAAGGGGGACGCCGTATGGGCCAAGGAGCATCTGGTGCCCTGGGTGATCCGCAGGCTCAAGCACGTCTCCTCCGGCGATCATGTCGAGCCGAAGCGCCCGGAACCGGGATATCCAGGCGGTCCGGCGCAGACAGGCGTACGCTGAACTCATGCCCAGCATCACGAAACAGCTTGCAGATACCGTCACCTCCGTCGGCGTGCACGCCGCCTACGGCGATCCCGTCGATCTCGACGGCACCACCATCGTGCCGGTGGCGTGCGCCTGGTACGGCTTCGGCGCAGGCGAGGGCCGCGGCCAGGGCACCGGTCTCGTCGAGAGCGGCCTCGGCGGCGACGGGAGCGGAGAGGGCGGTGCGGGCGGCGGCGCGGCGTTCCCCGTCGGCGCCTATGTCACCCGCGACGGTCGCACCCGCTTCGAGCCGAACACCATCGCGCTGCTCGCCGTCGGCGTACCATTCGTATGGGTCGCCGGGCGCGCGCTCTCGCGAGTCGTGCGCGCCCTGAAGCGGTAGCGGGGCTGCTCGGCAGGCGTCAGTCCTCCGGGCGCCACACCCACGGGCTCCGCGGCAGCGCTGCGGGATCGAATCGTTCGAGCAGCGCGCGCATGGTGACGCGCTCGCCCGGGGAGGCGAGGCCGAGGGATCCGGCGAGCAGACTGCGCACCCGACCGGCCCCGATTCCGAGCGCGGCGAGATCGCCGAGCGTGACCGCGCCGTCGCGCTTGGCGAGTCGCGTACCGGCCGGACCGAGCACGAGCGGAACGTGCGCGTACTCGACCTGTGGCGGCGAGCGCAACCCGAGCAGGCCTTGCAACAGGATCTGGCGCGGCGTCGATGCGGCCAGATCGTCGCCGCGGACCACCTGATCCACCCCCATCGCCGCATCGTCGACGACGACTGCGAGGTTGTAGGCGATCGCGCCGTCGCCGCGCTGCAGCACCAGGTCGTCGACGAGGCCGGTGACCCGCCCCATCAGGAGATCCTCGAAGCCGGATTCGCCCGCCCCCTCCGGCACGCGCAAACGCAGCGCAGGCGACCGGGGCGCGATCCGCCTCCGCGCCTCGGCGCGCTCCTCGGGGGTGCGATCCCGACAGGTGCCGGGATAGGCCCCGGGCGGGGCATGAGGTGCGCTGGGCGCCTCGAGGACCTCACGTCGGGTGCACGTGCACTCGTAGACGAGACCGGCGGCCTGCAGCGCGACGATCGCCGCCTCGTGCGCCTCCCGCCGATTGCTCTGCAGGATCGGCGCCCCGTCCCAATCGACGCCGAGCGCCGCGATGTCCTGCAGCTGCCCCTCCGCCGCACCCGCGTCCCGATCCCGATCCACGTCCTCGATGCGCATCAGGAACCGTCGGCCCGTGCTGCGCGCGAACAGCCAGGCGAGCATCGCGGTGCGCAGGTTGCCGAGGTGCAGATCGCCCGAGGGACTCGGTGCGTATCGTCCGGCTCCCGGCTCGGAGGAGGAAATCACCTCCTCATTCTCGCATCGGGTGCAGAATGTGAGCATGAGCACGACCGATCGCGCGATGAACGCACTCGCCTCCTCCGACACGTTCACCCAGGCGGATTGGTCGGTGCCCGATTCGCTGAGCGAACGCCTCGAAGCCGGCAGGCGATTGCGCAGACGAGTGCCACGGAGCGCGCTCGGCGAGCTCTCGGTGGCGGAGCGGGATCCGATCGGGCTGATCGCCGAGCAGAACACGACCAGGTTGCCGGACCTGGTCGGCCTCCGCTCCGAGCGCATGGCGGAGAGTCCGTTCACCTTCTATCGCGGCACCGCGGCGATCATGGCAGCGGATTTCGCGCCCGTCGCGCACAGCGGCCTGCTCGTCCCCTCCTGCGGCGACGCCCACATCTCGAACTTCGGCTTCTACGCGTCCCCGCAGCGCACGCTCGTGTTCGATCTGAACGATTTCGACGAGGCCGCCTGGGCACCGTGGGAGTGGGATCTCAAGCGCATGCTCGCAAGCGTCGTCATCGCCGGCCAGGCGAGCTCGCGCGATCAGCCCGCCGTCGAGTCGGCCGTGCTCGGGGCCGCCAGAAGCTACGCCGCCGCGCTGCGGGGTGCGGTCCAGCTCAGCCCGCGGGATCGCTATTACACCCACTTCGACGCCGATGCCGGCTACGCGGGCATGTCCGCGCAGACGCGCAAGGTGCTCAAGAAGGCCACCAAGCAGGCGCGCAAGCGGACCGGTGAGCGAGCGGCGCGCAAGCTCACCGTGGCGGACGAGACCGGTCGGATGCGCTTCGTGTCGATGCCTCCGACCATGACGCCGATCGATCCCGCGGTGAGGCCGCAGCTCCGCCGGCTCATGGCCAGGTACCTCGAGACGGCGAGCCCGGACATCCACCTCCTGCTCCGCCACTACGTGATGAGCGACGCAGCCCGGCGCGTCGTGGGCGTCGGAAGCGTCGGCACGCGCTGCGCGCTGGTGCTTCTCCAGGACGGCGACTCGCATGCGCTCGTCCTGCAGTCCAAGGAGGCGAACCGCAGCGTGCTCGAGCAGTACGGGGGGATCCCGCAGCCGCGCGTCCTGACCGAACTGGTGCAGCGGCACGGCGAGGGCTCGCGCGTCGTCGGCATGCAGCGGGTGCTCCAGGCGGTGTCCGACCCCTTCCTCGGCTATCTGCGCGCGGAGGTGGACGGCGCCGGCGAGGTCGATCTCTACGTCCGCCAGTTCCACGACATGAAGGGCGGGATCGAGGCGGAGACGTTGGACGACGAGTCGTTCGAGACCTACGCGCGCGCCTGCGCGGTCACGCTGGCGCGTGCGCATGCCCAGACCCCGCTCGCGGGGATCATCAGCGGGTATGTCGGTCGCGGCCGGGGACTCGGCAGGGTGCTGCTCGAGTGGGGCTACGCCTACGCGGAGCGGTCGCGGGCCGATCACGCGGCCTTCGCCGCCTCGCTCGCAGCGAAGGCCTAGCCTCGGAGATCTAGTCGAGGAAGATGTCCGGGAACAGCGCGCTGTCCGGCGTGCCCGGCACCGCCGCGTAGCCGGAGAAGTCGGTGACGCCCGCGGACTCCAGCACGTCTTCGACGATCAGGGTCTGCCCGCTCAGCTCGGCGGCCGGGGAGGTGAGGACGGCGTAGGCCGCATCCGCGTAGATCTGCGGCGTGCGCGACGCCGACATCACCCGGTCTCCGCCCAGCAGGTTCTGCACGGCCGCGGTCGCGATCGTGGTCCGCGGCCACAGGGTGTTCGCAGCGATCCCCTCGCGGCCGAACTCGGCGGCGAGGCCCAGCGTCGCGAGCGTCATCCCGTACTTCGCGAGCGTGTAGCCGGTGTGCGCGCCGAGCCACTTCTCGCTGAGGTTGAGCGGCGGTGAGAGGGAGAGGATGTGGGGGTTCGCCGCCCCGCGCAGTGCCGGGATCGCGGCGCGCGACAGCATGAAGG
>CAMFIY010000021.1 GCA_945952575.1 uncultured Leucobacter sp. | reverse complement strand
CCTCGGACTCGTTTCGCCGGGCCTCACCCGACGTGCGCGCCCCGTTCCCGCAGCACTCGACACGGAGACCCGGGCGCTCAACATCGCCTAAGCGCCCGGACCCACCCCGACCCGCACCCCACACACCTCCCAGATCGTCCCTGAGAAAGGAACCACGATGCGCAAGAAAATCATCCTCGCCGGACTCGCCGCGACGGCGGCCCTCGCCCTGACCGCCTGCGCCGGCGGAGACCCCATGAGCTCGGACGGCGACGGCTCGAAGGACTCGAGCACGATCATCGTCGGCTCGGCAGACTTCTCGGAGAGCCAGCTGCTCGCCACCATCTACTCGCACGCGTTGCAGAACGCCGGCGTGAAGGTGGAGGAGAAGCTGAACATCGGCAGCCGCGAGGTCTACCTGCAGGCGCTCCGCGACGGCTCCATCGACCTGCTGCCCGAGTACAACGGCTACCTGCTGAGCGAACTCGACCCGAAGACGAGCGAGACGGATCGGGATGCGATCCGCGCGCAGCTGGAGGAGAAGCTCGCGCCCGAGGGCATCCTGGTGCTCGACCAGGCGGAGGCCGAGAACACGGATGTGCTGGTCGTCAACGCTGACGTCGCGAAGCAGCACAGTCTCGTCAACATCTCCGACCTTCAGCCGGTCGCGGGCGACCTGGTGCTCGCCGGCCCGGCCGAGTGGAAGTCGCGTCATATCGGGCTGCCCGGTCTTGAGGAGGTCTACGGGCTGAAGTTCAAGGAGTTCAAGGTGCTCGATGCCGGCGGTCCGCTGACGCTCGCGGCGCTGCAGAACGGTCAGGCCCAGGTCGGCGACATGTTCAGCTCGGATCCGGCGATCGGTGAGAACGGCCTGGTCAGCCTGGTCGACGACAAGGGCCTGTTCCTTCCCGCGAACATCATTCCCGTGATCCGCAAGGACGCCGCGACCGATCAGGTGAAGGAGATCCTGAACGGCATCTCGGCCGCGCTGACGACCGAGGACCTGATGGCGATGAACGGCAAGATCGCCGCGGGCGACGACATCGGCGCGATCGCCGACGACTGGCTGGATCAGCACAAGTCCTAGCCTGTATCCGCGTGCTCAGCGCATCTGAAGCCTGCGAGCGCACCCGTAAGTCGAAGCGACGAACGGGTGCGCTCGTGCGTTCCGGGCGCGCCGAGACGTAGACCGTGCACTCACCGAGGGGTCGCAACACGCCGCCTCGCTACTGGAGGAGACGGCGTGTTGCGACTCCTCGGTGAGGTCGGGATGGCAGAGGCAGAGGCAGAGAAGCGCAGAGGAGTGCAGGGAGAGGCGGGGAGGACGGGAGTCGTGAACGGGGCGCCGCCCTCAGCCACCGACGCCCACGTGCTCGCGCGCGATCGCGATGGCCTCGAGCACGCGATCCCTCAGCGCATTTCCGCGATCGGCGAAGCCCCGCTGCAGCGCGGCGTACTCGCGCTTGCCGGGCGCCGTCTCGATCGGGATCGGGGCGAGCGGAGTCCCGTCGGATCCGCTGTAGCCGGATACGTCGTAGGGGGAGGCCCGCATGTCGGCCTCGCGGATGTCGCGCGCCAGCACGAAGGCGTCGAGCAGCGCCTCGCCGGGCACGATCGGCCCGAGCTTCGCCGCCCACTTGTAGACGTCCATCCCGGCGTGCAGGCAGCCCGCCTGCTCGAGCGCCGGCTGCGTCTCGCGGCTCGGGCGCAGGACGTTGAGCGGCGCCGCCTCCGGGGTGAAGAAGCGGTAGGCGTCGAAATGGGTGCAGGTGATCCGGTGCGATTCGACCACGGCGTCGGTCGCCTCGTGCCCGATGCGCAGAGGCAGCCCGACGTGCCGGATCTGCTCGGGCCGGCTCCGATACACCATCGCCCACTCGTGCAGCCCGAAGCAGCCGAACTGCGGGGCGCGATCCCGGGTCGCGCGCAGGAGCGCCGCGACGTAGTCGACGGTGCCCGCGCGCTTCGCGAAGAAGGCGTCGAGATCGACCCGAGCCGTCCCTCGGGAGTCCACGGCGTAGTAGCGCCAGTCGCTGCGATCCCGGGCGTGCTCGAGCGGAACCCCCGCGCCGGGGTGCCAGCGACGCAGCTCCGTCGGCTTCACAGAGTAGTAGGTCCAGAGGAAGTCCTCGACCGGGTGGCGCTCGCGGATCCGCCGGCGTTCGCGATGGCCGGCGGTGAGGGCGTCGGCGCGCTCCCGGTGCGCGTGTTCGCGGTCGCGCCATCCCGCTGTGCCCTGCGGCGCGGGGTGGCGGATCATCGGTCCAGCGTAGCTCCTCGCGTCCGGCCCGCGAGGCACGGTCTCTCGGGTACGCTCGAGACCGGGGGATTCAGCACTGCGCGGTGCAAGTTGGGGAACTCGGCCGATGGGGAAGCGTATGCGGGGGTTTGTTTCGGAACCGGGTGCGATGCGGGAGGCACCGCCCGGGAGACGGGCGAGCGATCAGACCGCCATCGGCAGGATCACCGGGCCGATAGAGCGCGCCTTCGGCACCGGCGACCACGAACTCGCGGCCGAGCTTCTCGGGCGCAACCCGATCATCGCCTGGTGCGGATTCAAGCGGGAGAAGCTCACCGAGATCCTTTCGGTGCTGGCGAACCGAGACACCCTCGGGAACGAGGGCATCGAGCTGATCTCGGCGCTCATCGCATTCGGCGACCCGGAGTACGCCCCGGCGGTGCCGGAGAAGTCGAGCGACGCGGAGCTCGCCGGGCTGGCATCCATCGAACTGATCCGCAGCATGGTGGCCCTGCGCGCCCAAGGGCGGGTCGTCGAGGCGCTCCGCGTATCGACGGTCCTGAATGAGCGGTACGCGAGGATCCCGGCGCTCACCGATGGTTCAGCTGGCTGGGGCCTGTCGATCATGGTGCAGCACGCGACCACCGCGATGCTCGCCGGCGACTTCCCCGAGGCGCTCCGCGGTTTCACGCAGGTGCAGATGTACCCGGCGTCCCCGGCGCTCGTCTTCCTGGTGCGCAACGCCTTCGCGAAGGCGGCGGCCCTCGAGGCGCTCTACGGCGACCAGCTCCGTGCGGCCACCCTGGTCGAGCGCGCCGATCGGGTGGCTCGGACGGAGAGCTGGGTCGAGCGCGAAACGGATGCGTGGCGCGAACTCGCGGTGGCGGTGCTGGAGAGCGGAGACTCCGGCGCCGCCGCGGTGGACCGGCTCGAGACCTCCCCTCCGACTGAGGTGACCGAGATGTGGCCGTTCCACGCGATCGCGATGTACCGCAGTCTGCGTGCTGCGGGGGAGTGGCGCCGGGCGGATTTCTGGCGCGAGACCATCGTGCGGTTCCCCTTCCCGGCGATCGAGGGCGACGGGTTCACGGGCAGCGCGCTGCCCTGCATCGAGACCATGGCCGCGTTGGAGAGCGGGGATCTCGGCGCGGCGCGCGCCGCCATCGCGCGTGCCGACGCTGCCCTGCCGATCGTCGTCCTGCTCGTCGCGCTGATCGACATCGCCTCCGGAAACCCCCGCGCCGCGATCGAGCCCCTGGGCCGGCTGCGCGAGCAGACCAGGTATCTGCGCAATCTCGACCTCTGGCGATTGACGACCTCCGCTCAGGCCTTCCTCGCGCTCGGGGACGAGGGGGAGTGCCTCACGGTGCTCGCGCACGCGGTCAGCTCCCCGGGCGGCATCCGCGACGGCGAGCGCTTGAGCTTCTCCCCGGAGGTGCGACGGTTCGCCGAGGAGCGCATCGACGGATGGCCGAGGACCGAACCGGACCCCGGCGGCCTGCCGAGCATCTTCGAGCACCGTGCCGAGGCGCTGACGGAGCGGGAGCTCGGTCTGCTCCGCGCTCTCGCCACCGGCCGGTCGCGCGCGCGGATCGCGGAGGACGAGTTCATCTCGATCAATACGCTGAAGGCCCATCTGCGTGCGATCTATCGCAAGGTCGGCGCGACCTCGCGGGCCGAGGCGATCCTCGAGGCGGAGCGTCGGGGGCTCGTCTGAGCGACCGGGCCGGGCGCCGGGGGGAATATCACCCCGCAAATCACCCTGCCGCTGCTGCGCGGGAGACCCCCGAGAACTAGCGTCGATTGGGAGGCTTTCGATCGCACGTGGCCTCGGACTTCCCCGGTGCTCGCGTCGCCTGTCAGCAGGCGTCCCCCCAGACGTAACTCGCGTGCGCACGGGAAGCCCGATCCGCGGCGATCGAAGGCCTCGATGGGGAATTGCAGCACCGATAGGCGGGGCCCGGGGGTCGGGCTTTCGCCGTGCTGCGCCAACTGGGGGATAGCCGTATGAAGCATGCCGTGTCAGCATCGAATGATCGACGGAGCCGTCGCGGATTGCGATCCTGGATCTCCGCGGTCACGACCGCAGCGCTGACGGCGGGGATGCTCGGTGCCGCGATGGCGCCGGCGCAGGCGGCCGACTGGGATCCGGCGTCCATCCGCGTCACCAAGTCGGTGACCGTCGGGGGCGTCGAGTACGACCTCCCGGACGCCCCCGAGGTCGAGATCGGCGAGGAGTTCCAGTGGAACCTCGAGATCATCTGCGACCAGATCACCGATCAGTGTGTCAACGCCACCCTGACGGATCTGATCCCCGCGGAGTTCGAGATCGTCGAGGGCTCGATCAACAGCTCCGTCTCGAGCAATGTCACCGTCAACGGACAGACGGTCACCATCGAGTTCAAGGAACCGCTGACGCTCCCCAGCGGCCAGGTCGGCCTGAGCGCTGGCGCCAACGTCTCGATCCCCGTGAAGCTGCGCCCGATCGATCATTCCCGCAACGGCGAGATCTTCACCAACACCGCGAGCACGGTCGCCGACAACGCGCCCAAGACGACGGACGAGGCCGCCGTCACCGCCGACGTCGCGCTCGTGCTGGATGCCAAGGCGACGAAGAAGTTCGACCCCGAGTCGGCGCTCGCGAACCCCGGCGACCCGATCTCGCTCACCTTCGGCGGCAGCAACACCTCGAACGACCGGGTCGACCGGCTCGTGGTGCAGGATCCCGCGGATCCGACCGCCAACCCCAACATCTTCCAGCAGTACCTGCAGATCGAGAGCCTCGACGGCGTCAGCTGGCCGCAGGGCGCGACCCAGGCCGTCGTCTCGGTGACGACCGACGGCACCAACTGGAGCTCTGCTCCCGTCGTCTCGAACGGCGGCGCGCTCGTGCTGCCCACCGGCATCGACCCGCACAGCATCCGCGGCATCCGCATCGAGTTCACCGCGCCCACCCCCGCGATCCCGACGAACGCCGCGACCAGCGTGCAGATGGCGCTCTCGCAGCGGGCGAGCGCCGGAGCGATCACGAGCAACACCACGCTCAGCAACGTCGCCTCCGCGCAGACCGGTCGCGGCCCCGACGACTCGCCCAAGGCGACGCAGGTCGCCGACGTGGTGCTGCGCCCCGCCAGCACCTCGGTGAGCGCGTCGAAGAGCTTCGACCCGAACGAGATCGCGGTCACCGGCCAGACCACGGAGAGCACCGTCACCCTCGGCGCCAGGAACACCGGCACCCGCTCGCTCTCGACGCTCACGATCCACGAGCCGAGCAACCCCGCCGACGTCTCGGCGGACAATCTGCTCGCCCCTGAGTTCCCGGGCGGCGGAGTCACCTTCCGCGGCTTCGGCGACGTCTCCTGGCCGCAGGGCGCCGAATCCGTCTCGGTGAAGTACTACTTCGCGGACGAGACGAGCGAGACCGTCTCGGGTACCACGGCGGATGCGCTCCCGGCGCCCACCGACCCCGCCAAGCGGATCACCGGCTTCTCCATCACCTTCTCCGGCACGGAGATCGTCGAGGGCGCCGAGGCGACCGTGCCGTTCACCGTTCGGGCTCCCACCCAGCTCGAACCGGGCCAGCGGATCGTCACCGGCACGAACGAGATCACCGTGACCGGCGAGACCCCCGGCCCCACCCCGGATCCCGCACCCGACACCGCCGAGGACGACCTCACGATCTACGCGGATCAGATCACCATCACCACCGAGAAGTCGCTCACCCACGACGAGCTCTGGTCGGTGCCGGGCCAGACCACCACCGCACAGCTGAAGACGACCATCGCGCCGTACCCGAAGACGACGACGAACCCGACCGAGGTGATCATCGACGACCCCGCGGCGACCACCGGAGTCGAGCCGTGGTACGAGTACTTCGACGCGACGGCGATCACCCTCACGCAGATCCCGCAGAACGCGACGCTCGAGATCCAATACCGGGACGCGGCGGGCAACTTCACCACGATCTCCGGTATGGGGAGCATCTCGGGCGGCGCCAACGGCATCTTCAGCGCGCCGATTCCCGCGAACCTGCAGGAGACCATCACCGGTATCCGCTTCATCTACCGCTCCGACGACGGCTTCGTGCCCGGCCAGGTGCTGCGACCCAACATCACCTTCACGACCCGCGCGACCGAGCGCACGACGGGGGATCCGATCCCCAGGAGCAATGCGGACCCCTCGGACGACACGCCGATCGCGGTCGTCGAGAACTGCTCCGCCTCGGAGGCGAGCACCGAGGACCTCGAGTCCGGTCGCGTCTCCGTCACTCCGCCCTGCCCGGACGTGACGCTCAAGCCCACCGGCACCGGCACCGGGCCCGGCATCGACAAGGAATGGGATCCGGACCTGGCATTCAGCCACTCCCGCCAGAACACCTCGGTCAAGCTGAACTGGTCGGCCGGCGGCGTGCAGGGCATCGACCAGATCATCATCGCCGACCCCGGCACGAATCCCGCGACGGGCGCACCGGCGCAGCTCGGCGCCGCCAGCGCGTACGACTCGTTCGACCTGACCGTGATCGGCCCGATCGCCGATCCGTCCTTCGCCTACGACCAGGTGCGGGTGCAGCTCTACAACGGCGCCGGCTGGGTCGACACCTCCGCCTGCACCCTGGCCGCACCGTGCGCGGGGACGAGCATCCCCGCGATCACGCTGACGACCGGTGAGCGGGCCACTACGCAGGGCGTGCGCTTCATCGTCACCGAGCGCCCCGGCAGGACTCCCGCCACGGTCGACGCGCCGCTGCCCGGCACCGGAGTCTCCACCGGCACCAACCGGACCATCCCGCTCACCCTGCAGCTGCGCGACACGCTGCGCTCGAACGCGAGCATACCCGTCGTCGAAGGGCCGCTCTACAACACCGGCACCCCGAGCCAGGTGCGCAACACAGGCTCCGTCGAGGGGTACGTCGACGGCACCCGCGAGTACCGCGGCGACGACAGCGACACCATCACCATCACCGACACCGAGCTCGGCGTCTCCGCGGCGAAGAGCTGGGCCGGCGGCCCGGTCGCCATCCCGCAGGACTGGGCGACGCAGGCCGCGCCGACCACCCGGGTGACCGCATCGGCGACCAACCAGACCGTCGGCGGAGTCGTGAACGGCCAGGCCGTCCCCGGTCTGGTGAACTCGCTGCGGATCGACGAGCCGGGCGCACAGGTGCCGGGCGATCTCCGCTCGCCGTTCGAGGCGTTCGACCTCGTCGGCTTCCAGTCGCTGACGGCGCCGCAGGGCACCACGGGCATCCGCGTCGAGTTCACGGGAGCCGGCGCACCCGGCCCCGTGACCGGCACGACCGCCGCAGGCACGCTGGCCTCGCTGCAGGCCCTGCCCGCGGGTCAGCTGCGCGCCGTGACCGGCTACTCCGTGATCTATACGGGCAGCCTCGCCTCGGGCGCGCAGAACGGCACCGGATCCGTGCAGTTCGACCTCGAACTGCGGCAGAACCTGCGCACCGCGGGCACTCCCGTGACCACGGCGAACTCGCCGGTGCAGAACACCGTGCTCGGCACCGTCACCGACAAGCGCTACGACGGCACCGACTTCGTCGACGAGTCGCTGAACGACGATGCGTCGGCCCAGGTGAGGCTCGAGGCGCAGAGCATCTCCGTGACCCCGGGGAAGACGTTCACGCCCACCAGCGAGACCGAACCGAGCCGGGGCGATCTCACCATGACCCTCAGCGGCCAGCCCGGCGGGACCGAGCGGGCGAAGTCCCTCGTGCTGACCGACGACCGGGCGACCTTCTGGAACGCCTACGACTTCCAGAGGATCGGGGCGAACCTCAGCGGTCTGCCGACCTTCTCGCCGGCCGGCAAGCCGATCCAGCTCGAGTTCAGCGTCTGCACCGGGCGCGACTTCGACGCCTGGGAGGCGGGCGGAGCCGATCCGACGGCGGGCTGCGGATCCTTCCCCGGCGGCGGCACCTGGTCGGCCTGGACGGCTCCGCTGAGCGCAACCGCCGCGCAGAACTGGGCCCCGGCCGATCCGAGCGTCGTGCAGGGCATCCGGATCCGCTTCACCCGCGTCGGCGACGCGCAGTGGGAGAACCCGCAATCCCCCAAGGTCAATCTGCCCGTCGTGATCAAGCGCCGACTCGACCTCCGCTCGGGCGGTCCCGTGCCGTCGACGCTGAACGACGGTGGATCCAACGCACCGGGCGAGCCGGTCAAGGGCGTGACGACGAACACGGTCGCCGCCGACGTCGTCGGCATCTGGGGAGGCACCGACTCCGACAGCGCGAATGCGACGATCACGTACCGTCACGCGAAGAACGCGGTGCAGGTGAACAAGGATCCGATCGGCGTGAAGAGCCCGGGGACGCCATTCGACTACACGCTGACGATCAGGAACACCGGCGATCGCGACATCGTGGATCCGGTCATCACCGACCGTCTGCCGTGGAACGCGACGCTCGGCACGCTGGTGCAGTTCGACCCCGACGCGGCCGAGGGCACCGAACGCTACGCGTACGCGCTGAGCGGGACCAACCCGGTCACCGGGACGCCGATGCCGACCGCGCCCGCGTCCGTGCAGGTGGCCGAGGATCTCGGCTCGAGCACGCCCACGATCGCGTTCACCTTCCCCGCGGGCACCCACCTGGCGCCCGGGCAGGTCTACACCATCACCTTCAAGATGATGTTCGTGCCCGGCGTGGTCGAGGGGCAGCCCGTGACCAACGGCTTCGACGTGAGCGGAGACCGGGTCTGGGACGAGTGCACCGCACCCTCGGGTCGCACCGCCACGCTGAGCGGCGACGCCACGAAGTGCTACACCGAGGCCAGGGTCACGCCGCAGCGGCTCCCCTCGATCCGTGCGGTGAAGTCGGTGCGCGCCATCGGCGAGACTGCCGGCACCTACAACGACCACGGCTTCGTCGACGCGACCGCCTGCACGGGCAAGGTCGACGGCGACGACTTCGCGTTCCAGCCCTGCGTCCCCCGCACCAAGCCGGGTCAGACCGAGGAGTGGCGCCTCAGCGTCACCAACAACGGCACGACGCCGATGACCCGCATCGCGGTCGCCGACCTCCTGCCGACGCCGGGGGATTCGACGCTGATCGCGGGCTTCGATCGCAAGTCGCAGTGGACCCCCGCGCTGACCGACGACCTGCCGTGGCTCACGGGCTACGCCGCAGGCGTGCTGAAGACCTACGCGACCACGGCGCCGAAGAGCCAGATCTGCATGGCCGTCGTGAACAACCCGAACGACGCGAATATCGCGAACTGCACGGGCACGACCGCGGCGGAGGCGGGGACGAAGTTCGTGCCGTTCACCGCGGCGGGCCTCGATCACGCCGAGGTCACGGCGCTGCTCTTCGTCGTCGAGCCGCCGACCGGCCAGCAGATCGCTCCCGGCGAGCGACTGGATCTGCACTTCAACACGAAGACCGGGCCCTACAGCCAGCAGACCACGGCCGCGGATCCGAAGGCAGTCAACTCGCTGACGGTCTCGGCGCGCTACAGCGACGGCGGGACCATCCGCACGCTGAACGCCCGCGACCAGTCGAACGTCGGCATCGCGCTGATCACCGGTTCGGTGCGGATCGCGAAGACCGTCACCGGCCCCGGCGCCGGTTTCGTCCCGACGGGCCAGACGTTCTCCGGCTCGCTCGAGTGCACCTCGCAGGGCGTCCAGATCCCGAGCCGCCCGTTCACGGTCGTGGTCGGCACTCCGACGCAGATCGACTACCTGCCGGCGGGAGCCGTCTGCACGGTGACGGAGACCGCGGCCTCGGGCCAGACCTCTTACACCGTCTCGGCTCCGGTGACGGTGCCCGACAGCCGCGACATCGCGGCGACGGTGCCGACCCTCGCGATCACCAACACCTACGAGCTCACCCAGCTCCGGGTGACGAAGACCGTGCAGACGGACGCGGAGCAGATCCCGAGCGGTTTCGCCTTCACCGTGAGCTGCACGTTCCTCGGCCAGACCGTGCCGCTCGCGCCGGGGGATGCGAGCTTCACGCTGGATGACGGCGGCGTGCACGTGATCACCGGGCTCCCCGTGAACGCCACGTGCGTGGTCACGGAGACCGATGCGCACGGCGCGGACTCCACGCAGGTCGAAGCCGAGTCGATCGACTCGGCCGGGGATCCGTGGGGCGCCGTAGTCGAGGCCGGAGATACCGCGACCATCACCGGTCTCGCGCCGGTCACCGGGTCGAACGAGGTGGCGTTCACCAACGTGTTCGGCGCCCAGGCGGCGCTGCGCGTCGAGAAGGATCTCGTCGGCGGGGCCGCGGACATCGCCGAGTCGAAGAGCTTCGACATCGACGTGGTCTGCACCTTCGACGGAGAGACGCTGCTCGACACGACGATCACGCTGAATCGAGGCAACGGCTGGGGCGAGACCCTGCCCTCGCTGGTCGCGGGAGCCGAGTGCACGATCACCGAACCGGACCTGAACGGTGCGGACGCCGTGATCATCACGCCGAACGACGGGACGGATGCGACCGTCGGCGTCGTCACGATCCCCGACGATGCCACCGAGCCGGTGCTCATCGAGGTCACCAACCGCTTCCTGGCGGGTTCGCTCGAGGTGACCAAGGCGGTGACCGGCGATGGTGCGGCCCTCTACGGCACCGGCGACTTCACGCTGACGCTCGCCTGCACACTCGGCGGGGATCCGGTGCGCGTGATCGGCGGCGCGGATCGCACGGTGAGCGCGCAGAACCCGACGGCCTCCTACACCGGGCTGCCGAGCGGCGCGGAGTGCACGCTGACCGAGACCGGCGCCGCCGGTGCGACCGAGTCGCGGATGCGGCTCGTCGGCGGCCCCTGGGTGGCCGCGGGCGACCCGGGCACGAGCTTCACCGTGCAGGTCGATCCGAGCCAGGCCTCGGACGCGGATCAGGAGCAGACGGCGATCGAGGTCGAGAACCGATTCGATCTCGCCGAGGTGTCCGTGACGAAGCGTGTGCAGAGCGACGCGGTCGATGCGTCCGGCAACCCGATCGGGTACGGTCCCTTCGAGGTGGAGCTGACCTGCACCTTCGAGGGTGCGGCGGTCACCGTGACCGATGCCGTGCAGAGCATCGCCGACGGCGGCACCGCGACGTGGACCGGTCTGCCGGCCGGCGGCCGATGCGCGATCAACGAGACCGCGACCGGCGACGCCGACTCGATCTGGTTCGAGCAGCCGGGCACGGGCGCCGGCTCCGTGCGGACCGACGGATCCACGCTGACGCTGGCACCGCTCGTCCCTCTCGGCGGCAACGCGGGGAACACGGCCGATCTCGTCAACCGCTTCGACAGCACGGCGCTGACGATCGTGAAGGTGCTCGACGGCGACGACGCGGATGCGGCGTCCGGCAAGACCTTCGCGGTCGAGCTGGTCTGCACGCTGACGGATGCCTCGCACACCGCAGGCGTCGAGGTCTGGAACGGCACGCTGAAGCTCTCGGCGTCGAACGGCTGGAAGGCCGTGGTCCCGGCGCTCGCGACCGGTGCGGAGTGCAACGCCGTCGAGACCCGCACGGGCGGTGCGGATCGCACCGAGATGCGGATCGACGGTGCCCGGATCGGTGGGGCCCAGGCGGGCTTCACCGCGGACGCGACCAGCATCACGCTCTCGGTGGTGAACACCTTCCGCAAGGATCTGGTGACCACCGGCGGCACGGTCATGCTGGGCGCGCTCGGCGGGCTGGCGCTGATGGCGCTGATCGGCGGAGCGGCGCTGATGATCGCGCAGCGGCGGCGCAACCGCGCCTGAGCACGGAGCATCCTGCGCCGAGCGGCCCGGCCCCCGAGTTCATCGACGGGCCGGGCCGCTCGGTCGTGCGGTCGACCGCGGATGTCGGTCCCGGGCGATAGCCTGAGTACATGGATTTCTGGAGCGAGATCGTGGGCCAGGGCGCGGCCGTCGACGCCCTCGAACGCGCCGCCTCGCCCGAGGGGGAGCGTGAGCTCTCGCACGCCTGGCTGATCACCGGCCCACCAGGATCCGGCCGTTCGAACCTGGCGCTGCGCTTCGCCGCGGCGCTCGTGGCGCGGGATCCCGGCGATCGCGAGCACGCCTTCGCGCAGGTCCGGGCGCGCACGCATCCCGACGTCGCGGTGCTGACCACGCAGAAGGTCGTGATCGGGATCGACGACGTGCGCGGGATCGTCACCACGGCGCACTACGCCCCCGCCGAGGGGCGCCATCGGGTGATCGTGATCGAGGATGCGGACCGGATGCCGGAGCGCACGTCCAACGTGCTGCTCAAGGCGCTCGAGGAGCCGCCGGAGCGCACGGTGTGGCTGCTCTGCGCGCCCAGCGAGGCGGACCTGCTCCCCACCATTCGCTCCCGGGCGCGCTCCTTGCGTCTCGTGACGCCGCCGTCCGAGGAGGTGGCGCGTCTGCTGCACGAGCGCGACGGGGTGCCGTTCGATGCCGCGGAGCGCGCGGCGCGGCTGGCGCAGAGCCACATCGGCATGGCCCGGCGTCTGGCGTCGGATCCCGAGGCGCTGGCCCGGCGGGAACGCAGCGTCGAGCTGGCGCTCTCGGTGGAGACCCTCGGCGAGGCGATGCGGGCGGCCGCCGAGCTGCTGAAGGTGGCGCAGGCCGATGCCGACGCGTATACCGAGCAGCTCGACGCCGTCGAACGCGAGGATGCGATGCGCGGCCTCGGGTTGGCGCCGGGTGCGGCGATCCCGTCTCAGCTGCGCGCGCAGATCCGTGCGCTCGAAGAGGATCAGAAGCGCCGGGCCACCCGCAGCCTGCGAGACGGGATCGACCGGATCCTCACTGACCTGCTCTCCCTCTATCGCGACATGCTGCTCTCCGCCCTGCGTCCCGGGGCCGAGCGTGCCGACCTCGGTCTGGTCAACCTGGAGCAGGGCGATCGCATCGTGGAGCTCGGCGACCGCTGGGGCGCGCTCCGGGTGCTCGACGCGGTGTCGGCCGTCGAACGCGCGCGCGAACGGCTGCATCGCGCGGTCGGACCCGGTCTCGTACTCGAGGCGCTCTTCGCCGACTTGGTCGCCCGGCAGGCGGCTGCATGAGGCCCGGTCGCCGGGGCGTCGGAGGCGCTCGGGCACTCGCCGGCGCGGTGCTGGTCGGTGTGCTGATCGCCGGGGGCGCGCTCAGCGGGTGCGCCTCGCTCTTCAACCTCCCCCAGTCCATCCCTGCGCCCGAGGCGGATTTCCCGTCCTACGACCGGCAGGAGCCGAAATGGGTCTCCTGCGGCAACGGCGCCGTCTGCGCCGACGTCTTCGCCCCGCTCGACTGGAGCGACCCCGACGGTGAGCGGATCACTCTCCGCCTCGCCAAGCATCCGGCGAGCAGCGGGCATCCGATCGGCACCCTGTTCGTGAACACCGGAGGCCCGGGCGTGCCCACCGCCGAAGACGTCCGGGACCACGTCTCCGGACTCACCTCGGACCGCATTCGTGCTCAGTACGACGTCATCGGCTGGGATCCGCGTGGCGTGGGCCGGTCCAGCGCCGTGAAGTGCCTGGACGACGCCGGTCTCGACGAATTCCTCTACGGCACCGGTGATCCGAAGGCCGACGGCGCGTTCCTCAAGGTCGGCAGCGACGAGTGGATCCGATCCGGCCTCGACTCGAGCGCCGAGTTCGGCGCCGCCTGCGAGAAGCAGACGGGCGCGCTGCTGGCGCACGTCGACACGCGCTCGACGGTGCGGGACCTCGATATGCTGCGCGGGATCGTGGGCGATGCCGGGCTGAACTATCTCGGCTACTCGTACGGTACGAAGATCGGGGCGATCTACGCCGACACCTATCCCGAGAGAGCGGGGCGGCTCGTGCTCGACGGGGCGATGGATCCAGCGGTCGACGGGAACGAGGTCGCGAGGCAGCAGGCGGTCGGGATCGAGGGCGCGCTCCGGGCATACGTCGCCGATTGCCTGAGTCGGAGCGACTGCCCGCTGAGCGGCACGGTCGCGCAGGGCATGGGGCAGATCGCCGCACTCCTCGCGAAGGCCGAAGCGGATCCGGTCAAGGGCTCGGACGGCCGCATGCTCTACGACTCCACCTTGTTCACGGCGATCGTCGCGCCGCTCTATGCGCGGTGGCTCTGGCCTGAACTCGACACCCTGATCGAGGAGGTCGCGAAGGGGCGCACGGATCAGGCGTTCAAGCTGGCGGACCAGTACAACGGCCGCGTCGACGGGACCTACACGAGCAACCTCATGGAGGCGTTCGCCGCGATCAACTGCGTCGACTACCCGCGCCCCGAGCTCGACTTCGCCGCGATGCGGGCCGAAGCCGCTGAGACGATCAGGCTCGCGCCGATCACGGGCAGGTACCAGACCTTCGGCGACCTCAGCTGTGCGAAATGGCCGGTGCCCGCGGTCGACTCGACCGGCCCGGTCACCGGCGCCGGGGCTGCACCGATCCTCGTGATCGGCACGACCGGCGATCCCGCAACCCCCTACAAGTGGGCCGAGTCGCTCGCGAAGCACCTCGAGAGCGGCGTGCTCGTCACCTACGACGGAGAAGGGCATACGGCCTACGGGACGAGCAGCTGCGTCACCGACATCGTGGACGACTTTCTGCTCAGGGGCACGGTGCCGGGGGCCGCGGCTGCACGGTGCAAAGACTGACCCTGGGGCGTGGTAGAGTCGTTGTTTGTGTCGGGCTTCGCCCGGCCCCGCCGACTTAGCTCAGGGGTAGAGCAGTTCCCTCGTAAAGAACAGGTCGTGGGTTCAAATCCCACAGTCGGCTCTCTTCGTCCCGCTCGCGCGGGACTCGCTCGCCGCCCGCGGGATTTCTGAGAACCCAGCACCGGCTTTCGGCCGGCGGCGTGCGCGCGCGACGCGATGCGCCGCCCCGAGCGCGCGGCCGGGGTTCAAATCCCACAGTCGGCTCCAGCGTTTGAGACACCCGAAGATCGGAGATCTGCCGAAGTTCGGAAGCTCTCGGGGCGATTTCCGAGTCTCGGCAGATCTCCGCCCGACGGTCTTCCGGAGGCTAGCGAGCTCCGTGCGTGTGCGCCCACACGACGGCTTGGATCCGATCCCGTACGCCCAGCTTCTGCAGGACATTCGAGACGTGGGTCTTCACCGTCGCCTCGCCGAGGAAGAGCGCACCCGCGATCTCGGCGTTCGACCGCCCCTCGGCGAGCAGTCCGAGGACCTCACGCTCGCGCTCGGTGAGCCCGGCGCGGGCGAGTGCGTCATCCGCAGCGCCCCCGGGCTGCGGGGCCTCGACGGCAGCACCGCGGCTTCGTTCGCCCGCGATCCGTTCGATCACTGCGCGGGTCACGTCCGGCCCCAGCAGCGCCTGACCGGCCGCGAGACTCCGGACGGCGTCGAGCAACTGCTCGGCGCGCGAGGTCTTGAGCAGGAAGCCGCTGACGCCCGCGGCCAGGGCGTCGAAGAGATACGCCTCATGCCCGAAGGTGGTGAGGATCAGGATCGCGGGCGCCGATCCCGGGTCGGTGTCGAGGATCCGGCGCGAGGCCTCGATCCCGTCCATGACGGGCATCTCGACGTCCATGCAGATCACTGCCGGAT
>CAMFIY010000020.1 GCA_945952575.1 uncultured Leucobacter sp. | reverse complement strand
CGCTGGTCACGCCACTGTCCTGCGTTTCTTCCAGGCAGTAGCCCAGACCGCGCACGGTGACGAGCATCACCGGCTCGGACGGGTTCTCCTCGATGCGCGAGCGGATCCGCTTGATGTGCACGTCGAGCGTCTTCGTGTCGCCGAAGTAGTCGCTGCCCCAGACCCGGTCGATCAGCTGCCCGCGTGTGAGCACCCGGCCGGAGTGCCGCATCAGCAGCTCGAGCAGCTCGAACTCGCGCAGCGGCATGGCGATCTCCTCGCCGCGCACTGCGACCGCATGCCGTTCGGCGTCGAGGCGCACGCCCTGCTCCTCGAGCACGCCGTCGTCGAACGAGTCGAGCGCGGGGTCGCCCGGCGCCTCGGTGCGCCGCAGCGCGGCGCGCACCCGAGCCAGCAGCTCGCGTGTGGAGTACGGCTTCGTGACGTAGTCGTCGGCGCCGAGTTCCAGACCGACCACGATGTCTATCTCGCTGTCCTTCGCGGTCAACATGATGATGGGCACCCGGGACTGCGCCCGGATCGTGCGGCAGACCTCCGTGCCGGGCAGCCCGGGCAGCATGAGGTCGAGCAGCACGAGGTCGGCGTTCGACTCGGGGAACACCCGCGCCGCCTCCGCGCCGTCGGCCACGACCCGCACCCGGTAGCCTTCGCGCTCCAGCAGGAACGCCAGGGGTTCGGAGATGGAGTTCTCGTCTTCGACGAGCAGAATGTTCTGGCTCATTTCGCCGCTTTCCTGCCGGTGGTCTTCTTCTGAGGTTTCGCCGATGCGCTCGCCGCGCCGGCGCGGTTCTTCTTGCCGCTCTTCCCGCTCTTGGCGGCCTTGCGCGACTTCGCGCCCTTGCGCCCGCCCGCGGACTGATCCTGCTCGGCGAGCGGGAACGAGAGCGTGAAGCTGGAGCCCACGCCCGGTTGCGACCACACGTCGATATCGCCGCCGTGCGCGCGCATGGTGTGCCGGGCGATGGAGAGGCCGAGCCCGGTGCCGCCGCCCTCGCGGCTGCGCGCCGTGTCGATGCGGTAGAAGCGCTCGAAGATGCGGCGGAGGTGCTCGGGAGCGATGCCCTCACCCTGGTCGGTGACGGTGACGATGCAGTCGCGCTTCGTGATCTCGGTTCCGATGCCGACCCGGCTGCCCTCGGGGGAGTGGCGGATCGCATTGCTCAGCAGGTTCGCGACCACGGTGCCGATTGCGGTGGGACGCCCCATCGTGATCGGATCCCCGTCGGCCTCCGTCAGCACCAGCTCGACGCCGCTCTGCGCTGCGAAGTCGCGGTGCGCCTCCACCTCGCCGCGCAGCACCGCGCGCAGCGATACGGGTTCCCGGTCTTCGGCCTTGAGCGTCGACTGCGCCTCGGAGAGCTGGATGATGTCGCGGGAGAGGTCGCCGAGGCGATGCGACTCCTTCTTCATCTTCTTCGCGAAGCTGCGCACGATCTCTGGCTCGTCCGCCGCTTCGAGCACGGCTTCGCTGAGCAGCCCGATCGCGGCGATCGGAGTCTTGAGCTCGTGGCTCACATTCGCGATGAAGTCGCGACGCATCGCGTTCACCCGCTGTTCTTCGCCCAGATCGTCGGCGAAGACGACGAGGAACCTGCGCTGGACTCGCACGATCCGGACGCGCACCGTGTCCTCCGGCCGTTCCGGATCCGGCATCTGCGTGTCCGAGATCCCGCTCGACATGACCCGGCGCGCACGGCGCAGGAAGTCGGGATCCCGGAGCTCCTCCCCGGTGATCCGCGGGTCGTCCCGCGCTGCCGGGTTCGCGTAGACGGGGGAGAGCGAGGCATCGAGGATCACGGCGAAGCCGTCGAGCGAGTTCAGCAGTTCCACCGCCACCTCGGGCAGTTCCGGCCGCAGCGCCTCGGCGCGGCGGCGGCCCGCGCTGCGAGCGCCGAACGCGGCCCAGGCGATCAGGGCGCCGGCAACGAGGCCCAGGCCCACCGAGGCGAGCACGAGCACAGTCGGGGTCATGCCACTATCGTAGGGCGGCTGCCGAGCGCGGAACGGGCGAGTTCAACTGCTGTTCACCTGGGTGAATCGCACTGTTCACGCGCCTGGGGGAGACTGGGTGGCGTACGGCGCGTCCGTTTCGCACGCGCCGACGGATCACACGAGGTGATCCTCCATCGAAACGAAAGGGAAACGTGCCCCATGCGTGAGGTGTTTCAGCAGGAGCTCCGCGAGGTGCAGGACCGCCTGGTGCAGATCGCGGAGCTCGTCGAGGGCGCGATCCGGCAGGCCACGGTCGCCTTCGGCTCGAGCGACGTCGCGCTCGCCGAGCAGGTCATCGACGGCGCGGACGCGGTGGATCAGCTCGCCGGCGAACTCGACGAGCAGACGATCGACATCCTCGCCCGGCAGCAGCCGGTGGCGAGCGATCTGCGTCTGATGGTCGGCTCCCTCCGGATGAGCTCGTCGCTCGAGCGCATGGCCGACCTGGCGCAGCACATCGCGCAGCTCGCACGCTACCGCTACCCGGAGAGCGCCATCCCGCAGGGCCTGCGCAAGACCTTCGCGAAGATGGGCGAGATCGACATCGCGATGGCCGAGAAGCTGGTCGCGCTGCTCCGCACGCAGCAACCCGCACTGATCGACGAGATCCGGGATCTCGACGACGCGCTCGACGAACTGCACGCCAAGGTCTTCGAGAAGGTGCTCAGCGACAAGATCAGCGCCGACGCCACGGGCGTGGTCGATGCGACGCTCGCGAGCCGCTACCACGAGCGCTTCGGCGACCACGCGGTGCACATCACGAAGCAGATGAACTTCTTCCTCAACGGCGCCCTGCAGTAACAGGCGTTCCCGGCCGTCTAGGCTAGACCCGTGAAACAGCGGATCTACGACACCCGGCGGCAGGACGTCGTCGACTTCGAACCCCGGATCGCGGGCGAGGTCGGCATGTACGTCTGCGGGCCGACCGTGCAGTCGGCGCCGCACATCGGGCACCTGCGCAGTGCGCTGGTCTACGACCAGATCCGTCGCTGGTTCGCGGCGACGGGGCATCGCGTCACGCTGATCCGCAACGTCACGGACATCGACGACAAGATCCTCGACAATGCGCGGATCGCCCAGGAGGCCGGTGGATCCGAACCCTGGTGGGGTCTCGCCTACCGGATCGAGCGCGACTTCACCTCGGCCTACGACGCGATCGGGATCCTGCCGCCCGCCTACGAACCGCGGGCGACCGCCAACATCGCCGAGATGATCGCGATCGTCGAGCTGCTGATCGCGCGCGGCCACGCCTACCAGGCGGAGGACGGCTCGGCGAGCGTCTACTTCGACACCGGCAGCTGGCCCGCCTACGGCGAGCTCACGCGGCAGCGCCGCGAGCAGATGGAGGACGCAGCGGACTCGGAGCCGGTCGGCAAGAGGGATCCGCGCGACTTCGCGCTGTGGAAAGCCTATCGCGAGCATGAGCCGGAGAGCGCCTCGTGGCCGTCTCCGTGGGGCCGGGGCCGGCCGGGCTGGCACATCGAGTGCTCGGCGATGGCCACGCGCTATCTCGGCGAGGAGTTCGACATCCACGGCGGCGGACTCGACCTGCGCTTCCCCCACCACGAGAACGAGCTGGCGCAGTCGACCGCTGCGGGGCACGGCTTCGCGCGGCACTGGCTGCACAACGGTCTCGTGAACACCGGTGGGCAGAAGATGTCGAAATCACTCGGCAACTCGCTCTTCGCGCACGATCTGCTGGAGGCCGCGCGTCCCATCGTGCTGCGCTACTTCCTGGGCTCCGCCCACTACCGCTCGGTGCTCGAGTTCTCGGAATCGTCGCTGAGCGAGGCCGCGGCGGCGTTCGAGCGCATCGAGGGGTTCCTGGAGCGCGCTGCGGCTCAGGGCGTGCCGCTCGCGGACCCCGCCGTCTCCGGGCCGACGATCGAGGATCTCCCGGTCGAGTTCGTCGCGGCGATGCTCGACGATTTCGCAGTGCCGCAGGCCCTCGCCGTGCTGCACACCGCGGTGCGCGCAGGAAACGCCGAGCTCGACCGGAGCGGCGGATCCCCTGAGGCTCAACGGCTTGCCGCGCAGGTGGCGGGCATGTTGGCCGTGCTCGGCCTGGACCCGCGCGATGCCGTGTGGGGGTCGGATGCTGCGAGTGCCGGCGGGGGCGACGATGCGCTCGACGCACTCGTCACCGCGTTGATCGAGGAGCGGCGCGCGGCCCGCGCCGCCAAGGATTTCGCGACGAGCGACGCGATCCGCGACCGGCTGCTGGCGGCCGGCATCGCACTGGAAGACGGACCGAACGAGACCCGCTGGAGCCTGGCATGAGTAACAAGAAGGCGCCGCGACCCGGCGCGGTGCGGAAGAAGAGTCGCGGCAAGGCCGTCGGATCCGGCGGGCAGGGCCGTCAGGCGCTCGAGGGGCGCGGCCCGACGCCGAAGGCGGAGGACCGCACCGATCATCCGGCGGGCAAGGCCAAGGCCGCCCGCGAGCGCCTCGAGGCTGCGAAGTCCCGGCACGGCAAGGGAGCGGAGCGCAGTCCGCAGCGCGCGCCGCGCAAGAAGTCGGACGACGCGGAGCTCGTGACCGGGCGCAACGCCGTGCTCGAGGCACTGCGCACCCGCACGCCGGCGACCACGCTCTACGTGGCCGCCAAGGTCGAGATGGACGACCGGATGCGCGAGATCCTCGGCCTGGCGACGCGGCGAAATGTGCCCGTCCTGGAAGTCATGCGACCGGAACTCGATCGGATGACCACCCGAGACACCGTGCACCAGGGCGTGGCGTTGAAGGTGCCGCCGTACGAGTACGCACATCCGCTCGACCTGCTCGATCAGGTCGAGCGACGCGGCGACACTCCGCTGCTCGTCGCGCTCGACGGCGTGACGGATCCGCGCAATCTCGGCGCGATCATCCGCTCGGTCGCGGCATTCGGCGGTCAGGGGGTCATCGTTCCGCAGCGTCGCTCGGTCGGTGTGAACGCGGCAGCCTGGAAGACCTCGGCGGGTGCCGCGGCGCGGGTGCCGGTCGCAATGGCGGCCAATCTCACGCAGACCATCAAGGCGCTCAAGGAGCGCGGCGTCTTCGTGGTCGGCCTCGACGGCGACGGCGACGTCTCGCTGCCCGGGCTCGATCTCGCCGACCGGCCGCTGATCCTCGTGATCGGGAGCGAGGGCAAGGGACTCTCGAGACTCGTCACGGAGAACTGCGACGCGGTCGTCTCGATCCCGATCTCGGCCGCGGCCGAGTCGCTCAACGCCGGCATCGCGGCGAGCGTGACCCTGTACGAGGTGGCGAAGCTGCGTCAGGAGCGGTCCGCCGGCTGAGGCCGCGAGCGAGGGCGGGGTCTCGACGCGCACCGGGGTCACAGCACGGTCAGCACCGATGCGCGCCAATGCCGGTGCGCCCACTCGAGTCGAATGGCCACTGCGCAGGCGACGGCGCCGATCCGCAGCACCACCGCGGCTTCCGCGACCTCGTCCTGGTTCCGATCGATGCGCAGGCCGATCGCTCGCGGCACGTTGCGGCGCCCGTCGCGGCAGACGACCCGACGGTCGCTGCGCGCGGCCCGCTGAAGGGCGAGCTCCCGGGCCAGGCCCACTGAGATCAGCGGGCCCAGCTGAGAGATCGACCGGGTCCCCTCGATCGCTTCGAAGCCCTGCACGGCGAGGGCTCGCACGAAGTCCGGGTTCGGGTCGGGGATCTCCTCGTCCGGATCCGGCAACGGCGGGACGGCGACCAGGTGGCGCCGTCCCGACGGGGCATCCCCGAGGTCGACGAACTCGGGGAGTGCGCGACGGGGCGCGGCTGCGGGCATACGGGGCTCCTGACTCTGGCGGATTCGAACACTTCGTCGCCCCCTACGAACAGCCTCCCCCCGCATACGCTCTGCTTCATGCATTCACAGCTTTGACGTAGTCCTCACACCGTATTTCTGGCGAAGTACGACGCGTCAATGGGCATCTTCGCCCAGTGCTCGAGCGCCTAGGATGCGCTGGATCCGGGCGGCCCATCGACCCTCTCGCGGATCCCGTGAGCACCGTCGGCCCGCTCATCCGCGCGACCACTAAGCTGAATCCGTGTCTACGCTCCGCAACCTCGCCGTCAAGCACACCAGCCTGAGTGAAGAAGAGATCGACTGGCTGGATCTGCTGGTGCTCGACTGGCCGTTGCTCGCCGATCTGGCGCTCGGCGACGTCGTGCTCTGGGCGCCGACGAACACCGGGGACTACGTCGCGGTCGCGCACAGCCGCCCGGCCGGATCCGCCACGCTCTTCTACCGCGATGTGATCGGCGACTTCATGCGACCCGACTGGCGGGAGATCGTCGACGAGGCGGTGCTGGTGGGCGGCCCGGTCGACTCGACTGCGCCCGTCTGGTACGAGGAGGCCGCGATGCGCCTCACCGCCTACGCGGTCAGTCGACGAGACGGCGGCAACCAGGCCGTCAACACCGCGCGCAACACCGACACCGGCGTGATCTTCACCGGGCTGCCGACGAAGCCGTTCGCGGTGCTCACCGTGCACACCGGGGCGGTGGACCAGCAGGGCGCCTCCCGGATGGGCACCGCCTTCCGCGAGGTCGCCGCCGAACTCTTCGACATGATCCAGCAGGGACTCTTCCCGTCCCCGGGCAGCACGCGAGGTCGCGAACGGGGAGCCCCCAGGGCTTCGGACGGCATGGTGCGGATCGACACCGAAGGGGATGTGACCTTCGCCAGCCCGAACACGCAGACCACGTTCACGCTGCTCGGATACCGGGACGAACTGGAGGGCGAGAATTTCGCGGAGGTGATCGCCGAGCTCGTCAAGGGCCAGTTCGACACCAACGAGTCGCTGCCGCTCATCGCCCAGGGGCGGGTGGCCCGACGCGCCGACATCGAGGCCCGCGGCCGCACGGTCACATTGCGGTCCATCCCGGTCATCCGCGATGACGAGAGCATCGGCGGCATCGTGCTGACTCGCGACGTCTCCGACCTGCGGCAGCAGGAGCAGGAGCTCATCACCAAGGACGCGACGATCCGCGAGATCCACCACCGGGTCAAGAACAACCTGCAGACCGTGGCATCGCTGCTGCGCGTGCAGGCCCGGCGCGCGCGCAGCGAAGAGGCGAAGCAGGTGCTCGGGCAGGCCATGCGCCGAGTCGCCGCGATCGCCGTCGTGCACGACACGCTCTCCACCGGCCTCTCGCAGATCGTCGACTTCGACGTCGTCTTCGACCGGGTACTGGGGCTGGCGGCCGAGGTCGCGAGCCTGCACAACACCACGGTGCACCCGCGCAAGGAGGGCGTCTTCGGCGAGCTGCCCTCCGAGTACGCGACGCCGCTCGCGCTCGCGCTCACCGAGATCGTGACGAACGCCGTCGAACACGGCCTCGCGGGCCGTGAGGGCGAGGTCATCATCCGCGCCGACCGCACCGCGGAGCTGCTCTCGGTCGAGGTGATCGACACGGGAACCGGCCTGCCCGGCGGCACGGTCGGCGACGGCCTGGGCACGCAGATCGTGCGCACCCTCATCGAAGGCGAACTGGGCGGTTCGATCGTGTGGGGTCCCGACGAGCGCGGCGGCACCCGGGTGTCGGTGCAGATGCCGCTGCGCTGGATCCGCGCGAGCGAATAGGGCGCCGCACGCGCCGGGCTCAGCGGCGGCGGCCGCTGCGGAAGAGCACTGCGACGCCGACGCCGAGGAGCAGGACGCCGAGGCCGATCACGGTCGTGATGATCCAGCTCCGCGTATCCACTGCGCCATTGTTCGCGATGCTCGTGGCGACGTAGGCGCAGAAGGCCAGGACGAGCGCGCCCCAGACGATCGGGCCGGTGCGCGGCCGTGGCCGTTCGGGAGGGGCCGTGGCCGATCGGGGTGTGCTGGCCGCCGGGTCCGCGGCGGCAGGATCCGCGCCCCCCGTGGGGTTCGGGGTGTCCTGCGCCGTGCGATCCTCCGCGCCGGGATCGGTCGCGACGGGGTCCCGTGAGGGATCCTGGGAGACCGCCGTCGTGCCGGGCAGGGCATCCTCGAGCGGCGTGGTCGGCGCCGGCGCCGGATCCGGCGCGGTCCCGTCGAAGTCTGCGGTGTTCTCGGGCTTCTCGCTCATCGCGCCGCCTCCATCTGGGTCGTAGTCATTCCGATGCGGCTCTCCGTGCTCGAACTTCCGTCGCTCTGGACCCCGCCCTCGACGCGGACGGACCCGAAGAGTACCCGGACCCGCACCGTGACGAGCTCGTCGCTCGAGATGCCGGGGTGGGAGCCCACCGTGTGGTGGAGGAAGACGCCGTTCTGCTGCGAGGCGGAGCCGCCGCCGCGGATCGTCCCTCCGAGCATGTCCACCTCCACACGCGCCGCCTGGGTGGACGGCAGCTCGATCTTGTTGCTTCCGAAGAGCTGCCAGACCTCGATCTCGCGAGAGCCCGATTCGGCGCCCAGCGCGCTCAGATCGAGCTCGGTGCTGCCCGCGAGCATCACGACGGCGCTGTTGGATGCATCGCTCGCGACGACGCTCTCGACCGCGCGGCCGACCGGCACGAATCGGGTGTGCTCGGGAAGGAGGTGGGTGAAGGGTGCGAAGATCAGTGCGACGACGCCGACGAAGGTGAGAAAGCCGACCCAGCCGGTGTGGCGACCGCGGATCCCCGCGATGATCAGGGAGACCGCGAACACCGAGAGCGCGGTGATCAGGCCCGCGGTCAGGATCATGTCGGTCCCGACTCCGAGGCCCAGCGTCCACGCCGAGGCGATGCCGGCCCCGAGCAGCGCGAGCGCGAGGGTGAGGACGACGTGCGCGGCGCCCAGGCGGTGCTGCTGATGGAGCTGGCGCCCGTAGTCGTGCCACTGCTTGGACTCCTCGCGGATCCGACGGCTCGACTCGTCGAACTGCGCTCGCCACTGCTCTTGGCGTTCGCGCCACTGCTGCCAATCCGGGCCGGTCTGGGCACCGGCAGCGGCGCCGGCGGCGAACGGTGCGGGGCCGGATGATGTCGTGTCCGCAGACGGTTCGGACGCGTCACCCGTCGCGCCGTCCGCCGCCGCGCCCGCTGCCTGGGCGAAGCCGGCAGCCGTCGGCGTGCCGCTCGCATGCTCGGTCGGATCCGGCCGGCCGGCGGCGTGCATCCAGTACCGCCGGCGTCCCTGGCTCGCCCAGATGATCGCGCCGATGATGAGCGCAGGGATCACGAGGCCGAACCAGAGCACCGCGAGGAGCACCCTCAGCCACTCGGGCGGCGCGATGAATCCCCAGGCCTGCGAGAACCAGGCTCCGCCCAGGATCCCCGAGACGATGTTGATGAAGAGCGGGATGGCGACGAAGACGCCGAGGAGGACCGCGGTGACGATCACCCCGGCTGATGCTCGCCCCCGGATGACCTCCTCGACGTGGATGCGACCGGAGAAGTCGGGCAGCAGCAGCCAGCCGATCAGGTAGAGCAGGATCCCGGGACCGCCGAGCAGGGCGAGCACCACGAAGATGCCGCGGACGATCAGCGGGTCGATGCCGGCCTTCGCCGCGATGCCGCCGGCGACGCCGGCGAACCAGCGGTCGTTGCCGCGGACGATGCCGAGGCCGCGCAGCCAGGCGAAGAACCGGTCGGAGTTCCGTGGGCCGGGTCGGCTCTGCTGGCCCTGCTCGGTTCCGGGAGGGGGAGTCGTATCGTTCATGCCTCGAGTCTCGCGGGCCCGATCGGGCGCCGCCATCGGGGATCACCCTGATCGAACCCTGATCCCGGCCCCTGATCCACGCCGTGAGGCGCGCGAAAGGCGGCAGCGGGTGCTTGGATGGAGTCATGACGAATCCCACCGCGGCCGGCGCGCAGACACGGGAGGCGGCGCGCGTGCCCCTCGTGCGCCGCCGCGACGAGCGGTTGGTCGCCGGTGTCTGCGCCGGGCTGGCCGCGCACCTGGGGCTGCCCGTCGGTCTGGTGCGCGGCGCGATGCTGGTCTTCGGGGCGCTGGCGGGCGCCGGCGTGCTGTTCTACGTCTGGCTCTGGGCGACGGTCCCGTGGGGAGAGGGCGAGTCGGTCGCACCGATGCGCCAGGCGCTGACACGCCCGTCGGATCCCGATCGAGCGCCGGCCCGGGCCGGGGCCGGGTGGCAGGCGCCTCCCGGCCCGTGGCGGCGCCAGGCGGACCCGATCGGGGGCGCGACCGAGACGGAGTCCGCGGCGACGCCCCTGTCCGCTTCCGCCGCCTCGGCACTCGGCGAGTCGGTCGAGGCGGATCCCGCAGCGCGGCGACGGCGACGCGACGGGGGCGCGGGATCCGATCGCGGGCGGGCGCACCTGCCCATCGCCGAACTGCTGCTGGGCGGCGCGTTGCTCGTCGCCGGCGTCGTGCTCATCCTGGCCCAACTGGGTGTGGAGATCGAACTGACGCTGCTGCTGCCGGGCATGGCCGTACTGGTCGGCGTCGGCCTGGCCTGGTGGCAGATCGCGGATCGGGATCGGCCCGAGCGGAATCAGCTGCCGCGCGTGCTCGGCGCGCTGGGCCTGGTCGCGTTCGGTGTGCTCACGTTCTTCATCACGTCCAAGCAGCCGAGCGTCCTCACCGTGGTGGCGGCGGCTCTGGCCGTCCTGGCCGGTGTCGCCCTCGCGCTCGCCCCCTGGGCCCTCCGGATCAACCGCGATCTCATCGCGGAGCGCGCGGCGCGTGCACGCGAGGCCGAGCGGGCGGAGATCGCCGCGCACCTCCACGATTCGGTGCTGCAGACCCTGGCCGCGATCCAGCAGCGCTCCGAGCCGGGGAGCGAGGTGGCCAGGCTGGCACGGGGTCAGGAGCGCGAATTGCGCGAATGGCTCTTCCGCGCTGCCGACGGCGCGGACCCGCTGCCTCGGGAGAACCTCGACGTCGAGCTGCGCGCTCACGCTGCGGCGCTGGAAGACGCGCACCCCGTGCGATTCGAGGTGGTCGGCGTCGGCACGGGCGCCGGCAAAGTCGCCCCCGAGCCGATCGTGGCCGCCGCCCGCGAGGCCATGCTGAACGCAGCTCGTCACGCGGGAGGCGAAGTCTCCGTCTACGCCGAGTTCGCCCCGGCGCTCGTGTCGATCGACGTGACCGACCGAGGCCCGGGTCTCGACACCGAATCGCTGCCCGAGGGCCGGATGGGAGTGCGGGAGTCGATCATCGGCCGTATGGAGCGGGCGGGCGGCAGCGCCCGCATCGTGCCCGGCCCCGGCGGCACCGGCACCTCGGTGCGCCTCGCCATGCCCCTGCCGAACGAGGAGAACGCCGATGCCTGAACCCGCGCAGACCACGGATGCGACGCCCGCGCAGGCGCCCATCAGCGTGGTGATCGTCGATGATCACCAGATCTTCCGTACCGGGCTCCGCGCTGAGCTCGGCCCCGAGCTCTCCGTCGTGGGCGAAGCCGCCACCGTCGACGAAGCGGTCGAGCTGATCGCCCGGCTGCGTCCCGAGGTGGTGCTGCTCGATGTGCATCTGCCCGGCGGCCAGGGAGGAGGCGGGGCCGAGGTGCTGCAACGGCTCGCGACGATGCCCGCTGCGGCACCGGCGGCGCCGAGCACGAAGTTCCTCGCGCTGAGCGTCTCCGACGCGGCGGACGACGTGGTGAGCGTGATCCGTTCGGGCGCTCGCGGCTACCTGACCAAGACGGCCTCGGGCGCTGAAGTGACCGCGGCGGTCGTGCGCGTGCGCGGCGGCGATGCGGTGTTCTCCCCGCGGCTCGCCGGATTCGTGCTCGACGCCTTTGGCACCGGTCTCGGTGAGACCGCGGCGGCAGACGACGAACTCGATCGGCTCTCCGCTCGGGAGCAGGAGGTCATGCGGATGATCGCCCGCGGGTACGCCTACAAGGAAGTGGCGGCCGAGCTGTTCCTGTCGGTCAAGACCGTCGAGACCCACGTCTCGAACGTGCTGCGCAAGCTGCAACTGTCGAACCGGCACGAGCTCACCGCCTGGGCGCTCAGCCGGAGACTGCTCTAACCGTCGCCGCACCCGGTCGTCAGCCAGCCGGCCCCGTCCGTCGTGCACGGTGGGAGCGCCCACCTCGGGCGAGTGTGCTCGTACCGGTGGGGATCGCGCGGTCGGGGTGCGGCTAGTGCCAGCCCGGCAGCCACATGTGCAGAAGCCAGAACCATCTGGCCACCGGCATCCCCGACCAGAGCGGGAAGAAGAGCACCGCGAGCACGATCGCTGCGATGACGAAGATCGCGATGGCGATCCTGCGCCCCAGCACCGATTCGGGCCACGGAGCGAGTCGGATGCCGGCGAGACCGAGAACCCCGGATGTCGCGCCGTCGCCCGGCCGCGCCGGGATCCTCGCCCCGAAGGATCCGATCACCAGTGCGAGCGCCAGTGCCGCGAACGGCGTCAGCACGACCGAGTAGAACTGGAACACGGCGCTCCGCGAGAGCGTGAGCACCCACGGCAGCCAGCCGGAGAGATAGCCGACGAGCACGAAGGCGACCGCCCAGATCCCGGGCTGCAGGAAGGCTCGCACCCCGCGCGCCCCTGATCCTCGGAGACGAGCGGCCCGCCAGAGCGTCCGCCCGATGATCCAGCACAGCAGCAGCAGTGCGAGCACACCGCTCCAGGTGACGAGCGGGTTCGGAATCGGGCTGATCTCGGCGACGCAGCCTCCCGACCACGGGCATCCCGGTCCCTGCTCGGTGAACTCCCAATACATGAGCGTGGGTCGCAGCGAGATCGGCCAGCCGAGCGGGAGCGCCTGATACGGATGCGATGCGGTGAGGGTGGTGTGCCAGGAGAGCGAGTGGGCGTGCCAGCTCCAGAGCGACACCCACCACGGTTCTCCCGGGCTGTGATCCTGTGCGTTCGGGTGCAATATCCAGCCGATCCAGCTCGCGAGATACGCCAACAGCGCGGCGGGCAGCGCAATCGCCGCGGTCACCACGGCTTGCCGCAGCGACCCGAGCACCGGGCGCTGCACCGTGCGCCACCGCAGGATCAGATCCCTCGCCGTGATCAGGAGCAGGAACGCGGCCAGCGGATACAGTCCCGACCATTTCACCGCGGCGGCGGCCCCGAAGGCCAGACCGGCGGCGAGCAGCCAGGGGCGCCGCCACAGCACGAGGCCGAGAGCGGATCCCGGACCCGGGGCGGGCGCGCCGCCGAAGACTGGATCCACTCGCCGGGACGCATCCGTGCCGCGCAGGATCCTCGTCCCCGGGGAGATCTGCCGCGCCGTGCCCGCTTGGTCGTGCCAGATGAACCAGGCACCCAGCGCGACCAGCAGGGTGAGGAAGCCGTCGAGCAGCCCGACTCGGCTCAACACGACGTGGACCCCGTCGATCGCGAGCAGCAGCCCGGAGAGGCAGGCCACCCAGAGCCGCCGACTCAGCAGCCAGCCGATCCGCATCGTGACGCCGACGGTCGCGACGCCGGCCGCGGCTGAGGCGATCCGCCACCCCCAGGCGCTGTCCGCGCCGAAGAGCAGGATCCCGAGCCCGATCAGCCACTTGCCGAGCGGCGGGTGCGCGATCGCGGACGCGTGGTCGCTGAACTCGCGCACCGCGTCACCGTGGAAATGGACGTCATCGCCCGGCCAGGTCGTCGGGAACCCGTGGGTGAGCTGGCTGACGGCGTCGCGCACGTAGTAGATCTCGTCGAAGACGAGCTCCTCCGGTCGGGAGAGCGCCCACAACCGCAGAGCCGCGGCGAGCAGCAGCACCGCCGTCGGTATGAGCCAGCGCAGGCGGCTGCTCGTGCGGCTGAGTGATGCGGTCACACGACCAGCTTAGGATCGGCCGCCGTGAGCGGGCCCGTCGCCCGCACTACGATAGAGATCGTGTCTACACGCCTCTCCAACTACTTCCTGAAAACGCTGCGCGAAGACCCCGCCGATGCCGAGGTCGCCAGCCACAAGCTGCTGGTGCGCGCCGGCTATATCCGCCGCCAGGCCCCGGGCATCTTCGCCTGGCTGCCGCTCGGCCTGCGAGTGAAGGCGAAGCTCGAGCAGATCATCCGCGAGGAGATGGCTGCCGCGGGTGCGCTCGAAGTTCACTTCCCGGCCGTGCTGCCGCGCGAGCCCTACGAGGCGACCGGGCGCTGGGAAGAGTACGGGGACAACATGTTCCGTCTCAAGGACCGGCACGGTGCCGACTACCTGCTGGCCCCCACGCACGAGGAGGCCTTCACGCTGATGGTGAAGGACATCGTCTCTTCGTACAAGGACCTGCCGCTGCAGCTCTTCCAGATCCAGGACAAGTATCGTGACGAGGCGCGGCCGCGTGCCGGTCTCCTGCGCGGTCGCGAGTTCACGATGAAGGACGCCTATTCGTTCGACGTCTCGGATGCCGGTCTCGATGAGAGCTACCAGAAGCAGCGCGACGCCTACGAGCGGATCTTCACTCGGCTCGGGCTCGAGTACGTGATCGTCTCCGCCGATGCGGGGGCCATGGGCGGATCGCGCAGCGAGGAGTTCCTGCTGCCCATCGGCATCGGCGAGGACACCTTCGTGCGCTCGGCCGGAGGCTACGCCGCCAACGTCGAAGCGTACGTCACTCCTGCCCCCGAGGCGCAGCCCATCGAGGGTCAGCCCGAAGCACTGGTGTTCGACTCTCCGGACACCCCGACGATCGACACCCTGGTGACGCATCTGAATGCGGTGCTCCCGCGCAGCGACGGTCGCGACTGGGATGCGGCCGACACCCTCAAGAACGTCGTGCTCGCCGTCACCGATCTGGACGGTGCGCGCGAGATCGTGGTGATCGGCATCCCCGGTGACCGAGATGCCGACATGAAGCGCGTCGAGGTCGCCTTCCCCAACTGCGAGGTCGAGCCGGCGACTCCGGAGGACTTCGCCAAGCACCCCGCCCTCGTGAAGGGCTACATCGGGCCGAGCCTGGGCGGCGACGCCGTGCTGGGTCTCGAAGGGGCGTCGAAGCTCCGTTACCTGCTCGATCCCCGCGTGGTGCCCGGCACGGCCTGGGTGACCGGCGCGAACGAGCACGAGAAGCATGTGGCGCACCTGGTCGTCGGGCGGGACTTCACGGCCGATGGCGTGGCGGATGTGGCGAACGTGCGCGACGGCGATCCCGCGCCCGACGGATCCGGTCCGATCGAGACGGCGCGCGGTATGGAGATCGGACACGTGTTCCAGCTGGGTCGCAAGTATGCCGAGGCCCTGGGCCTCAAGGTGCTCGATGAGAACGGGAAGCTGGTCACCGTGACCATGGGCTCGTACGGTATCGGTGTCACCCGCATCATGGCCATCCTCGCGGAACTGCATCACGACGACCGGGGGCTGGTCTGGCCCGCTGCGGTGGCGCCTTTCGACGTGCACCTGGTCGCGACCGGCAAGGATCCCGCAGTGTTCGAGGCGGCCGAGGGGCTCGCCGCCCGGCTCGACGCGGCCGGTGTCGACGTGCTCTTCGACGACCGCCCGAAGGTCTCGCCCGGCGTGAAGTTCGGTGACGCTGAGCTGCTGGGGGTGCCGCGGGTCGTGGTCATCGGGCGTGATGCCGCCGAAGGCTTCGCCGAGGTCTGGGATCGTGCCGCGGGTGCGAAGGATCGCGTCGCGATCGCCGACGTGCCAGGGCTGTTCTCCGCCTAGAGCTCCCTTTCTCCGGGTCTGTGCCTCTCCACCTCTCCGGCGGGGAGGCACAGACGTTTCTCCAGGTCTATCGGGTCTCAACTCGCCCCAACCTCAGCAGTACGTAACGCTCATTTGGTTTTATCGACGGAAATGCGTAGCATGATCCGGAAGCCCGATCCCGCGGGCTGGTTCTGACGATATCCGGAGGGTCGGCTGGTGGACGTGGCATTCGACGACGAGGCGGCC
>CAMFIY010000019.1 GCA_945952575.1 uncultured Leucobacter sp. | reverse complement strand
GCACATCGGTCGGGTAGCAGCTGAGGGTGCCCTCGCCGAAGCTCGCCGTGCTCGGCGTCCACACGCCGACCCCGCCCTCCTCGATCACGATGCGATCCATCAGGCGCTGCAGCTCGCGCTCGGTCTGGCCGGGATGCGCGGCGGCGGCGGCCCGCTCGGCCACGCGGATCGCGATCCGCTGCGCCCGGACCAGGCCGGCCGGAGGCTCGTCCGTGATCACTGCGGGGTTCTCTCCGCTCATCGCTCCTCCTCCTTCGCCAGCCAGGCGATCAGACTCTGCCACATCGTGTCGAAACCCTCCCAGGCGATGAACTCGGCCGGGAGCCAGTGCGGCCCCATGTCCGTCGCGAACGCAGCCGTACGGCCCGACCCCGCCTCGCCCACGACGAGCAGCGGATCCCCGGCCACCGCGATGAGGGTCTCGGAGGCCGGCCGCGCCCGGAAGCGCTGATAGCCGAGGATGTGGGGAAGCTCCTGGGGCACCCCGGCGACCGCCGGATGCGTCGTGAGCCGCCGCGGCGAGACTCCCTGCGGGGTCTCCTCCCGGTCATCGCCGATCTCCATGATCACCGGCAGCACCTCGGCGAGCGCCGTCGCGCGATAGTTCGCCTTGGCCTCGATGCCCTGGAAGCTCAGGTAGCCCCCCACCATGAGCAGCGATCCACCGGCCCGGACCCAGTCCGCGAGAACGGCGAGCCGATCCGGCATCCGCTTGCCCTGGGCGAACACGCTGTTCGGGAGCAGGAGCGTGTTCGCTCCGATGTCGCTCAGCACGATGACGTCGTAGGCCGAGAGCTCCTCGGCGGTCGCCGGGAAGCGGTCGGAGGCCACGTGGTTCGGCATGAAGTCGACCTCCACGCCGCCTCGCTCGAGCGCCGCGATGAAGTCGCCGCCGCCCTCCTGATACGCGGAGGTGAAGAATGAGTCGAAGCCCTTGGTGTGGATCGACGTGGTCGACCAGGATTCCCCGGCGAGCAGCACGCGTGTCATAGTGGTTCCTTTCCGATGGTTGAGCCGTCAGCGGGCGGGCAGCGCCCGAACGGCGGCGACGAAGGCCGCCGCGTGTTCCGCGGACACGTCTCCGGTGTCCACGTACGTGTCCTTGAGCGCACTGCCGACGATGACCCCGTCGGCGCCGGTGAGCTGCGTCTCGGCGTTCTCGACCGTGACTCCCGCGCCGACGACGAGCGGGAACTCCGGGCCGACGACCGCGCGGAACTCCGCGACCTTCTCGGTCGGAGTCAGCAGCCCGGTTCCCTCGCCGGTGACGACGATCGCATCGCAGCGCTCCGCGCCCAGGCGCAGATCCTCGCTCACGGCACGCCCCGAGCGCACCGGCTGGTACTTGAAGCGCACCCCGCCGAAGACGAGCGCGTCGGTCTCGGCGCGCTCGGCGGCGATCCGTTCGGCGAACGCCGCGTCGTCGTCGGGAACGAGGTGTCCGGCGACCGAGTCGAGCTGGAGGAACGCCGCGCCGTAGGCGCGGGCGAGCTCGAACGCCCGCCAGTCGTCGTTCAGCACGTTGATGCCGAAACTCACGTCCGGCCGGTCGGCGCGCAGGCGGTCGAGCGCCCAGACGACGTCGTCCACATCGCCGAAGTAGTTCTCGACGATCACGGCGTCGACCCCGGACTCCCAGAGCAGGTCGATCTCACGGCGGGCGCGATCCTGACGGTCCGCCCGGTCCTCGCCCTTCAGATGGAGCATCGCGAAGACGGGGAGCGCTCGGGTGAACGTCGCTCGGTATGGAGTGATGGGCATATCGATCCTCTCGTGGGTGAGTCAGGGGATGAGCGCGACGACGTCTTCCACGCTGACCGCGGCGTCGCCCAGCCCGAGGTCCCGGGCGATCTGGGCGACTTCGAGCCGCCGGATGCGTGAGCGGCTCAGCACGTCGTCGTCGCAGAACACCGTCGGGAGCGGGCCGTCGGCGATCACGCCGCCGTCGGCCATCGCGACGACCCGGGGGAAGACGTCGACCACGAAGCGCATGTCGTGCGTGATGGTGACCACTGCGATCCCCTCGGCCTCGAGCCGGTCGAGCATCGCGGTGAGCAGCGAGAGTCCGCGCTGATCGAGGCCGGCCGTCGGCTCGTCCAGGATCACGTAGCGGCACTCCGACACGAGCACCGCGGCGATCGCGACGAACTTCCGGATCGCCGCCGGCAGGTCCTTCGGATTGGCCTCGAGGTGGGCGCCGATGCCGGTGAGCTCGATGGCGCGATCGACTCGCTCCTCGCGCTTCGCGTCGTCCCAGCGCAGGTAGCGGGGCAGGTACTCGATCTCGGATCGGACGTCGGCCGCGAACAGCTGATCGTCCGGATTCTGGAACACGTAGCCGACCGTGCGCGCGATCTGGGCGGTCGTGCGCTCGGCCGTGGAGACGCCGTCGACCCGGACCTCTCCCCCGGTCGGTTTGAGCAGCCCGTTCATCAGCTTGACGGTGGTCGTCTTGCCGGCGCCGTTCTGCCCGACGACGGCGACGCGCTCGCCGTCGGCGATGCGCAGCGAGACGCCGGAGACGGCGCGGGATCCGTCCGGGTAGGTGAACCCGGCCCCGTTCAGTTCAATGGCCATGCGCGCGCTCCTCCCGCATCCGCTCGTCGATCAGCTCGACGGCCTCCGCACGCGTGACCGGGATCCGCGAGAGCGGTCGCCCCGCCTGCGCCAGGCGCTCCGCGAGCTCCGTCACCTCCGGCGGCGCGACTCCGAAGGAGCGGAGTCGCGGATCCGAGAGCACCTCACGGGTCCCGCCGGTGAGCGCCACCCGCCCCTCGTGCAGCACCGTCATCGTGTCGGCGTACTCGGCGAGGAGGTCGACCTTGTGCTCGACCAGCACGATCGACTTGCCGCGCTCCTTGAGTCCGGCGATGATCCCGAACACGGCCTCGGAGGCCTCCGGGTCCAGCTGCGAGGTGGGCTCGTCGATCACGACGACATCGGAATCCATCGCGATGATCGAGGCGAACGCGACCTTCTGGCGCTGGCCTCCGGAGAGCTCGTTCGGATTCTTGTCGGCGAGCGCCGCGATCCCGAGCTGCTCGACGACCCCGATCACCCGGTCGATGATCTCCTCGCGCGGGACGCCGAGATTCTCGAGGCCGAAGGCGATCTCCTCGAACACCGTGTCGCGGATTCCGCTGATCTGCGTGAAGGGGTTGTCGAAGACGCAGCCGATGGTCGTGGCCAGCTCGCCCGAATCCCAGTCGGCGAGATCGCGATCCAGTATCGTCGTGCGCCCCGTGAGATCGCCGTTGTGGAAGTTGGGGACGATTCCGCGCAGCAGGCCGCACAGCGTGGTCTTGCCGCTCGAGTTCAGGCCCACGATGCCGTGCAGCAGCCCGCGTTCGAGCGTGAGCGTGATCCCGTTCAGCGCGGGCGATTCGGCGTACGCGTAGGTGAAGTGCACGTCCTCCAGTACCGCTAGAGCCATCCGAGCGCACCTCCCACGATCGCGCCGATCGCCGCGAGCAGCAGCAGCGCGGCGAGCACGATCTCCCACTTCGGGGTGGCGGGCAGCTCGATCAGGCTCGTGTGCTTCCCCGCGCTGTTGAACGCACGCGCGTCGAGAGCAATCGCGCGCTCCTCCGTCGCGGACATCGCGCTCAGGAAGACCGGCGCGAGCACCGGGAAGAAGGCGCGAACGCGGACGAACAGGCTGCCCTCCGTCTCGACGCCGCGGGCCTTCTGCGCCTCGAGCACCACCTTGGCGGTGGCGCCCAGGTCGGTGATGGCCTGGAACGAGGCCAGGATGACGTAGCTCGCGCGCGGCGAGACGCCCAGCCGTTCGAGGGCGATGGTCAGCCGCCGCATCGGAACGAGCGCGAAGAAGAGCGTCACCCCGCCGCAGATCGACATGACCAGCATCGTGAACTCGAGGCCGAGTTCGATGCCCTCGGCCGTCACGGAGATCGGGCCGAGCGGGATCAGGATCTGCTTCCCCGGGGTCAGCAGTGCGCGCAGCACGAACAGGATGAGGCCGACAGCCAGCCAGAGCTTGAGCAGCAGCGACAGGTAGCTCCCCCCGCGCCCGGCGAACAGGGCGATCAGGACGAAGAGCGCGGAGACGCCCAGCGGCGGCACCCACCCGCCCAGGGCGATCCCGATCACGATCAGCGCCGTGATCACCCAGAGAGTGGTCAGCGGATTCAGATCGAGGATTGGGTTGCCCAGGGCGCGAGGGTGCCGGTATCCGTCGGCGACCTCCGGGAGCGATGTCGCGGTCATGACTAGGCTGCGGCGTTCGTCTGAGCCTTGGCGCCGGGCTTCTCCTGGCCGAGATAGACCCAGCCGAGCGGCAGCTTCACGAGCAGCCTGCGCGGGATCCCCTTGATGATCGCGTAGACGATCAGCACGGTCGGCACCTTGTCGAGGATGTCCATCGGGATCTGGGCCACGAAGTTCGCCGTGTTCAGATCCATGCCCATCGCGGTCAGCGCGCCGACGACGAGGGCGCCGCCGCCCACCGCGAGGCCGCCGAACACCCAGATCGTGATGAGGGCGCCGCAGAAGCCGCCGATGAAGGCGAAGGCGAGGGACGAGAGCAGCGTCTTCCACCAGACGCGGAAGACCCCGAGCCGGCCGAAGTAGCCGGCGAGCAGGCCGAAGGCGATGTTGAGGATCGCGAAGGCGAAGGTGGGCGGTGACGTGATCGAGTTGATCGCGTTCGAGAGCAGCCCGACGAGCGCACCCGGCAGGCTCCCGCACACGGCGACGACCAGGATGGTGCCGATGCTGTCGAGATAGACCGGCAGTTTGAGGAGCAGCGCGATCTGGCCGCCGACGAAGTTGACGGCCACGCCGATCGGGATCATGAAGATCGTGAGTCGGCCGTAGCCTCTCATCAGTGTTGCGAATCTGCTCTGGGAAGCCATCGTCGGCCTCCTTTCTGTAGTTGCTTCTTCGACCGGCCTCTGTGCCGGACGGAGTATTCGGTCAAGCGATCTGGATGTGGGACAGGCGGAACTCGTCGACCGCCGCTCGGGTCGTGAGCCCGCCTCTGGCTCCGACGCGGGTGACCGCGAGCGTCGCGGCCGCGCCGGCGAACTCGGCTGCGGCGGCGAGGTCGCCGCCCGTCGAGTAGGCGTAGAGGAACGAACTGGTGAAGGTGTCGCCGGCGCCGGTCACGTCGACGACCTCGACCGGGATGCCGGGCACGCGGTGCACGCCCTGCGCGGTGTGGAGTTCGCAGCCCTCGGCGTCGCGCGTGACGATCACGGCCAGTGCGCCGCCGGCGAGGAGCCCGGCGATCGAGTCGCCCGACTCGGTCAGCCGCTGCGCGCCGAGCGAGTTCATGAACAGGATGTCGCAGTGCTGCAGCAGGCCGGATCCCTGATTCTCGGGGTTGTAGACGTCGAGGTCGACGACGACTTTGGCGCCCCGCTCGCGGAGTCGGGCCAGCACTTCGCCGGCGCCGAGCTCGCCCATCCGGAACGGCTTGGCGTCGGTCAGCGTGGTCACGAGGAACTCCGCCCCGGCGATGTGCTCGAAGGTCTCGGGAGTGAGCTCGGTATGGGTGATGCCGAGGGTCGGGATGACGACGATGTGCTGATCCCCCGAGAGCAGCACGATGCAGTGCGAATCGGGCACCGACTCGTCGTAGATCACATGGCTCGTGTCGATCCCCTGCTCGCGGAGTTGCGCAAGCAGCCGCTGGGTCAGATCGCCCGAGTTGAGCTGGCCGATGAATGAGGTCGGCATCCCGTAGTGGGCGAAGATCGACGCCGAGTTGGCGACGCTTCCGCCGAACTGCACGGGCAGCGCCTCGACGATGACCTTGTCCCCCGCCACCGGGAAGTACGGGGCACGGTAGTACTCGTCCTGGGCGACGTCGCCGAGGAAGACGGAGTAGGGGCTCGTCATGATCGCGCCTCCGCGGTCGAATCGCGCACCACGAGCTCGACGGGCACGAGCGTCCGCTCCGCGGGGATCGGGTGATCCTCGGCGAGGGCGTCGAGCAGGCTCGCCGCGGCGAGCCCGCCGAGCCGCTGAACGTCCTGCCGGATCGTGGTCAGGCTCGGGAAGCTGAACCGAGCGGGCGAGACGTCGTCGAAGCCCAGCACCGAGACGTCCTCGGGCACCCGCAGGCCGTGCGCCCGCAAGCCGTCGACGGCGCCGAGCGCCATGAGGTCGTTGTGCGCGAAGATCGCGGTGCAGGCACCGCTCGTGAACGCGTCCAGGTGCCGCAAGACCGCGGCGCGGCCGCTCTCCGCCGTGTAGTCGCCGGAGTCGGATATGACGACCCGGCTCTCGCCCCAGATCCTGCGGAAGCCCTGGTTGCGCAGCACGCTGGTGACCGGGGCGTGACCGCCTTGGATCTCCAGCACGGAGCGGTGGCCGAGCCCCGAGAGGTGCTCGGCGGCGAGGCGGCCGCCCGTCTCGTTGTCCGACACGATGGTCGGGAGCTCGATGCCCTCGATCTCCTCGTCGACGAGGACGAGCGGCAGGCCGCGGGTGAGCGCGTCGCGGGTGCGCGGGCCGAGCGCCGCGCCCGAGGCGAAGATGATCCCGTCCACCGCCCGCGACGCCACCATCTCGAGGTAGCGGGCCTCGCGCTCCGCGTCGAAGCCGGTGGTCGCCAGCATGAGGTTGTACCCCTCTTCGACCGCCGCGCCCTCGATGCTCTTGGCGAGCTCCGCGAAGTACTCGATCGCGATGTCGGGCACGACGAGCGCGATCACGCTGGTGCGACCGAGGGCGAGATTCTGCGCGGCGCGGCGCGGGACGAAGTTGAGCTCGCGCATGGAGTCGTAGACGCGCGTGCGGAGGTGCTCGCTGACCTTCCGCTTGCCACTGAGCGTGTGGGAGACGGTGGTCGGGCTGACCCCCGCGAGGCGCGCGACGTCATTGATGGAGACCACTGCGCATCTCCTCACTCCGTTGTTTTGCAAAGCGCTTTGGCAAACCGCTTTGGAGCAAGTGTACGACGCACGGTCGAGCGGCGCAAGGGACGGATGCTGCAATTTTCCGACCCGCGGCCGACGCGCATCGCTCTCCTGAGCCGTGCCCGCCGCAGCGTTCACCGCGGCGGGGGATCCCTCACCGCCGGAGGGCGCGATCCATCCTCCAGCCCTCCGCGTCGAGCCGGCGCGTCAAGCGCCGATGTGCCGCTCGTCCACCCCGTTGTAGGCGGAGAGCGGGCGGATCAGCGCGTTCGCCGCGGCCTGCTCCATGACGTGCGCGGTCCACCCCGTCACGCGAGCTGCGATGAAGAGCGGCGTGAAGATCTCGGTGTCGAAGCCGAGCAGGTGGTAGGCCGGGCCCGAGGGGTAGTCGAGGTTCGGGTAGATCCCCTTGCGCGCCACGAACTCCGCCTCCAGCGTCGCGTAGAGCTCGGCCATGTCGTCCCGACCCGATTCGGCGAGCAGCACATCGAGGGCCGCCTTCATGGTCGGCACGCGGGAGTCGCCGTGCTTGTAGACGCGGTGGCCGAAGCCCATGATCTTGCGCTTCTCGGCGAGTGCGCGATCGAGCCACGGCACGACGTTCCCGGCGGTGCGGATCTCGTCGAAGATGTGCATCACGGCCTCGTTCGCGCCGCCGTGCAGCGGCCCCTTCAGCGCGCCGATCGCACCGACCACCGCCGAGTAGAGATCCGACGTCGTCGAGGCGATCACCCGAGCGGTGAAGGTCGAGGCGTTGAACGAATGCTCGGCGTAGAGCACCATCGAAACGCGGAACACGTCGACCGCGGCTTCGGACGGCAGCTCTCCGAACGTCATCCAGAGGAAGTTCCGCGAGTAGTCGAGATCGCCGCGCGGCGGGATCGGCTCGAGACCGCGGCGCCGGCGCTGCACGGCGGCGACGATGGTCGGCAGCTGCGCGAAGAGGTAGACGGAGCGGCCGAGATCCAGCTCCCGATCCGTCCAGCCGCCGGGGCGGTGCAGCGTGTCGTCGAAGGTGCCCAGCTGGCTGACGACCGTGCGCACGATGTCCATGGGATGCGCGTCGACCGGGATCGTGTCGAGCAGCGCGACCGTGCGGGGGTCGAGCGGGCGCAGCGAGCGCTCGAGCCGCTCGAACTCGGCCAGCTGCTCCGACGTCGGGAGCTCGCCGTGCCAGAGCAGGTAGGCGACTGCCTCGAACGGCTGGGTCGCGGCCAGCTCCTGCACCGGATAGCCGCGATAGAGCAGGCTGTTCGTCTCGGCGTTCACCTTGGAGACCGCCGTGTAATCGACGACGACTCCTGCGAGGCCCTTCTTGATCTCGGTCTCGGTCATGGACAGCTCCCTTGCTCGGCGCTCGATATCGAAGTTTCGGGTCGATCGCTAGCGATCGACCGTGAAGTTGAAGACGCTGGTGTCGAAGTGATTGTAGGCCTCGTAGTCGACGAGGTCGTAGAGATCGGAGCGGTGCTGCATCTCCCCCAGCTTGGAGGTGAGGTGCCCCTCCTCGAGCAGCGTATCGAGAGCACGACCGGTCGCACCCATCGCGATCCGCAGCATCGACACGGGCCAGATCACGATGTTCATCCCGACATCGCGCAGCTGGTCCGACGAGAAGAGCTCGCTCTTGCCGAACTCCGTCATGTTGGCGAGCAGCGGCACATCGACCGCGGCGCGCATGGCCGCGAACTCGTCGAGCGTGCGCATCGCCTCCGGGAAGATCGCGTCGGCCCCGGCGTCGACCAGCGCCTTGGCCCGATCGATCGCGGCATCGAGCCCGTCGACCGCGCGGATGTCGGTCCGCGCCATGATGAGGAAGTTCGGATCCCTCCGCGCATCCGCCGCCGCGCGGATCCGCTTGATGGCGGTGGCCTCGTCGACCACGGCCTTGCCGTCGAGATGCCCGCAGCGCTTCGGGTTGATCTGATCCTCGATGTGCATCCCGGCGAGCCCGGCGTCCTCGAGGGTCTGGATCGTGCGCGCCACGTTCATCGGCTCGCCGAAGCCGGTGTCGGCGTCGATGATGGCGGGCAGCTCGGTCATGCGCGCGATCTGCTCGCCGCGACCGGCGACCTCGCTCAGCGTCGTCAGCCCGATATCGGGCAGACCGAGGTCCGCGGAGAGCACGGCGCCGGAGATGTAGACGCCCTCGAAGCCCTTGCGCTCGATGAGGCGCGCGCTCAGCGGGTTGAAAGCGCCGGGGAAGCGCAACAGCTCGCCGCTCGCGAGCCGCTCGCGGAAGAGCCGGCGCTTCTCGGCGGCGGGAGTCTTGGCGTAGAGCATCAGAACAGTCCCTTCGGCGCGCTCGCGAGGTCGATGACGCCGGCCTTCGCCACGATGTTCAGCTCGCGCACCTCGTCGGCGCTGAGCTCGGGAAGCCGCTGCACCAGCTCCAGGAAGCGCTCGATCTCGGCCGCCTCGAGCACGGGCTCGGCGAGCAGGCGGAACTTGCGGATGTAGTCGGCGCGCGCGAACGGCCGCGCGCCGAGCGGGTGCGCGTCGGCGACGGCGATCTGGTCGACGAGCTTCGTGCCGTCGGCGAGTTCGATCTCGACGCGGCCACCGAAGGCCTTCTCGTCGGGATCCTCCGAGTGGTAGCGACGGGTCCACTCGGCGTCCTCGGCGGTCGTGATCCTGTGCCACAGTTCGACGGTGTCGGCGCGGCCGGCCCGCTCCGGCGCGTACGAGTCGACGTGGTGCCAGCCGCCGTCCTGCAGGGCGACGGCGAAGATGTAGGGGATCGAGTGGTCGAGCGTCTCGCGCGAGGCGGTCGGATCGTACTTCTGCGGATCGTTCGCTCCCGAGCCGATCACGTAGTGCGTGTGATGGCTCGTGTGCAGCACGATCGATGCGATGTTCGCCGGGTCGGCGAGCTCGGGCCGCTCGTTGTGCAGCTTGCGGGCGAGGTCGATCCAGGCCTGCGCCTGGTACTCGGCCGAGTGCTCCTTGGTGTAGCTGTCGAGGATGGCGCGCTTGGCCTCGCCCAGGGCCGGCAGCGGCACGTCGTAGGAGGCGGTCGGGCCGTCCAGCATCCAGGCGATCACGCCGTCCTCGCCCTCGTAGATGGGGCTCGGCGAGGTCTGGCCGCGCATGGCGCGATCGACCGCCTCGACCGCCATCTTGCCGGCGAATGCGGGGGCGTGCGCCTTCCAGGTGGAGATCTCGCCCTTGCGGCTCTGACGTGTGGCGGTCGTGGTGTGCAGCCCCTGGCCGACGGCCTGGTAGATGGTCTCTACGTCGAGGCCCAGCAGCGTGCCGATGCCCGCGGCGGCCGAGGGGCCGATGTGGGCCACATGGTCGATCTTGTGCTTGTGGAGGCAGATGGATCGGACCAGATCCATCTGGATCTCATAGCCCGTGGCGATGCCGCGCAGGAGCGCGCTGCCGTCCCTGCCCGTGTGCTGGGCGACGGCGAGGATCGGCGGGATGTTGTCACCGGGGTGCGAGTACTCGGCGGCGAGGAAGGTGTCGTGGTAGTCGAGTTCGCGCACGGCCACGCCGTTGGCCCAGGCCGCCCACTCCGGGCTGGAGAGCTCCGCATCCTCGCCGGTGCCCGGAAGCCCGAAGATGGAGGATCCGGCCCCACCCGTCGAGACCGGGTGGGAGAGCGCCTGCGCACGGGCGGCGACGATCGGGCCGCGGTTCAGCGAGGCCGCGGCGACCGATGCGTTGTCGATGATCCGATTGATGATCATGTCGACGACCGCCGGCTCGACTTCGACGGGATCGGCGGCGACCTCCGCGACCTTCCAGGCGAGCTGCGCCTCGCGGGGCAGCTCCTCTTCGCTCTTGTAGACGCGGACGTGGTGGTTGACGGTCATGAGACGCCTTCCGTGAGGGATTCGAGGATCGAGGTGAGCGCGTTGTGCAGGTGGACGTGGGTGGCGTGGGCGGCCAGGTCGGGGTCACCGAGCGCGATCGCCTCGGCGATGAGGCGGTGCTCGGTGACCGAGGCGCGCAGGCGGCCGCGATTGTCGCGGGCGAGACGGCGCGCGCGGACCAGGTGCGTGCGGATCGTGCGGAGCGCCGAGTCGAAGTAGGCGTTGCCGACCGCCGCGTCGAGCTCGGCGTCGAAGCGTTCGATCAAGCCGTAGTACTCGTCGACGGCCCCGGGATGTTCGAGGTCGACCGAGGCGAACTGCTCGGCGAGCTCGGCGAACACGGCGGAGTCGCCGCGGGCGGCGGCGATTCGAGCGCACTGCTCTTCGAGCGCGCGGCGCACCTCGAAGAGCGCGCGGATGTCGTCCGCGTCGAAACCGGTGACGACGGTGACCCGCGGCGACTGCTGGGCCGCGAGTCCGTCGGCGATCAGCCGGCCGATGGCCTCGCGCGTCGGCGTACGGCTGACGCCGAGCCGCGCGGCCTGCTCGGTCTCGGCGAGCACCGCACCGGGAGCGAGGGCGCCGCTCTGGATCGCCTCGAGCAGCGCGGCGTATGCGCGATCACTCGCCTTGGCCAGCTGCTCCATGCCGCTTCCTCGATTCCTGCTGCACCCAACTGGTATTAGTGTATACACAAAATATCAAATTCTCGAATATTCACGCGAACTTTACGTTTAGCGCATACATACGACCTTGTACTCGTCTGACCGATGCGGGCAGGTCGCCGCCAGCGCCCTCGCCCGCCGATAGATTTGACGGACACCCAGTACGGCGGCCCGAAGGCGGGCGGAGGGAAGTATCGGAAGTGACGGAGTGGTCCGCTGACATCACGCTGCGCCAACTGCGATACTTCGCGCTGCTCGGACGGCAGCTCAACTACCGCCGCGCAGCCGAGATGCTCTACATCACGCAACCCGCGCTGTCCGTCGCCATCAAGCAGCTCGAAGGCGCGATCGGCGTGCGGCTCTTCGTGCGGGACACGAAAGGGGTCCGGCTCACGCCGGCCGGAGAGTCCTGGCTGCCCAAGGTGGAGGATCATCTCGCCGCGGCCGATCGCCTGGTGGACGAGGTGCGGGTCTGGGCGGAGGGGCACTCGGCGGTGCTGCGCATCGGATACCTCGTCGGCATCGGCAGCGACCTGCTCACGCAGATCCTGCCGGAATTCGAGGCGAGCCACCCGGAAATCCGAGTCGACGCACTCGAGTACGACTTCTCCGACCCGACGGTCGGACTGGCTTCGGGGAGCGTCGAGGTCGCCTTCCTCCGCCCACCGGTGGATCTGCCCGACCACTCGCTGCTGCGATTCGCGCCCGAGCATTGGGTGGCCTGCCTGCCCCGCAACCATCGCCTGGCCGAACGCGAGAGCCTCCAGCTCGAGGAGCTCCTCGACGAGCCGATCGTCGCCGCACCGCCGAGTGCCGGGAGCTGGAGGGACTACTGGATCGCCGCGGAGCGCCGGCGCGGCAAGCCGGCCAACATCGTTGCGGTGGCGTCGACCTACGAATCCGAGCTCACCGCAGTCGCGCGCGGCATCGGCGTGAGCTTCACCTCGTCGGAGGTCGGGCGGAACTACCAGCGACCGGGCATCGTGTTCGTGCCGATCGTCGACGCCGAGCCCATCTACGTCGCGCTCGCATGGAACCCACGGACGCTCTCGCCGGCCGGCCGGCTCTTCGTCGAAGCGGTGCGAGGTCAGATCGCACTGCGATAGTCCAGGCTTATCGGGCCATTAGCGAATTCAACTTCACTGAGCCCCGCGTCGATGATTGGCTCATTCTGACGCCTCAATGGCGCGAGTGAAGCGAAGGAAGCTGATGACGAACGAAATCGATCAGGACGTGCTCGACCGGGGCCGCAGGGCCCTGCTCGGAGGTTGGTCGGCCACCGGCAAGACCAACATCGTGATGACCAAGGCCAAGGGCTCGAAGATCTGGGATATCGACGGCCACGAGTACGTCGACATGACCTCCCAGGCCTGGTCGAACAACATCGGGGCATCCGACGATCGCGTGATCGAGGCGACGAGTGCTCAGGCTCGCGAGCTCAGCCACCTCCGCTCCAACTACGATTCGATCCCGCTGCTCAGGCTGGCGGACCGGCTCACTGCGGCCGCACCGGAAGGACTCGGCAAGGTCTCGTTCTGCCTGCACGGCAGCCTCGCCGTCGAGACCGCGGTGAAGCTTGCGCTGAAGAACTCCGAGACGCCGGGCCCGGTGATCGTGCTGAACGACTCCTACCACGGCCGATCCTTCGCCGGAATGGGTCTCAGCTGGCCGCACGCCGAGCGCAAATTCGACCAGTTCATCCCCTCGGTGATCCGCGTTCGGCAGCCGTACACCTATCGCGCACCCGAGGGCGTGACCCCCGCGGAATGGGCCGAGCGCTGCGCGGACGAGCTGCGCGAGGCGATCCGCGCCTGCCACACCAAGAAGCCGTCGGCATTCATCATGGAGCCGGTGCAGGGCAACGGCACGCAGCTCGACTTCCCTCGCGAGTACTACCAGCTCGTTCGCGAGATCTGCACCGAGCACGATATCTTCCTGATCTTCGATGAGATCCAGACCGGTTTCGGCCGAACCGGGGAGATGTGGGCGGCGGAGTATTACGGCGTGACCCCTGACATCATCGTCTTCGGCAAAGGTGCGGGTGGCGGGTTCCCGCTCGCCGGCGTGATCGCTCGCAGCGATCTCGAGGGATTCGCCCCGGGCGACGACGCGCTGACCTTCGGCGAGTTCCCGCTCAGTCTCGTCGCCGGCCTCACCACCCTCGACATCATCGAGAGCGACGGCTTGCTCGAGAACTGCGCCGAGATGGGCGCCTACGCCACGCGGAGACTGCGCGAACTGCAGGACCAGCACCCGCTCATCGGCGAAGTGCGCGGCCCGGGCCTGCTCATCGGCGTCGAACTCGTGCTCGACCGCGAGCTGAAGACCCCGGCGCTCGATGCGACCCTCGAAGTCTACGAACGCGGCCTCCGACGCGGTGTCATCTTCGGGGAGACCCGTTACTCGAGACTCGGCAACGTGATCAAGTTCAAGCCTCCCCTGGTGGTCACGCGAGAGGAGATGGATCACGCGATCCAGGTCTTCGACGCCATCCTCACGGAGCTCGAAACCGAACTCGGGATGGGCGCGTAGCGCCGGTCCCATCGACGACATCAATCCAACTCAACGAAGAGGAACCGGTGAGAACCATGATGAACAAGAGGATCCCTCGGGTCGCGCTCGCGGTACTGGCGATCTCAGCGCTCGGCTTGACCGGCTGCTCGTCTGCGAAGACGGGTGGCAGCGGCGAGAAGGTCGACGGGTGGTCGCAGGAATTCGCGGGCACGCAGCTGAACGTGATCGCCGAGGCGACCGTCAACTCGCAGGTGCTCGAGAGCCTGCTCCCCGACTTCGAGAAGAAGACCGGGATCAAGGTGCAGCTCGAGCAGGCCCCCTACGACCAGCTCGTGCAGAAGGCGGTGCTCGACTACAGCACGAAACGCGGCAACTACGACGTGATCTCGATCCCGTACGAGTACCTGGGCGCGTTCGCGAGCAAGAAGTACCTGCAGCCGGTCGAACCGCTCATGGAGAAGAACCAGGCCGCGTTCGGCGACGGCTTCGACACCTCCGACATCCTCCCGGAACTCTGGAAGGCCTCCTCGAACTGGGGCGGAACCGTCTACGGATATCCGTCGAACAGTGCGACGACCATGATGATGTACCGCAAGGACCTCTTCGAGAACGCGGACGAGAAGCAGGCGTTCAAGAAGAAGTACGGGTACGATCTGGCTCCTGCGACGACGCTGCAGCAGTACCGTGACATCGCCGAGTTCTTCACCCGGCCGGCCGGGGCGACGGCCGCGGGAGAGAAGCTCGCCGAGCCGCTCTACGGCGTCGCGATGGCCGGGAAGCGGCACACCGCGACCACGCTCGAATGGATGAACTACTCCTGGGCTTACGGCGGTGACATCTTCGACGCTCAGGGAATGCCGGCGATCGACTCCCCGGCCAACGTCGACTCCCTGCAGTACGAGGTGGACCTCAGCAAGTTCGCCCCGCCGACCTTCACCACCTCGACCTGGGACGAGGTCACGGCGCAACTGCAACAGGGCCAGGCGGCCCAGTCGCTCACCTGGGGCGACACCGCGGGCAGCATCGAGGACAAGAGCCAGTCCAAGACCGCGGGCAAGATGGGCTACGCGAGCATCCCGGTGCTGAAGGATGGCAACCAGTCCTACAGCCACCTCGGCAGCTGGACCTACACGATCGACTACGCCTCGAAGAACCAGGACGCCGCTTCGGTCTTCCTCGCCTGGGCCATGTCGAAGCCGGTCCAGTTCGAACTCGCGAAGCAGGGCGGCCTCCCTGCCCTGCGCTCGGCATTCGAGGACTCGGAGCTGAGCGCGCAGCTCCCCTACTGGAGCCAGGAGCTGAAGTCGCTCGAAGAGGCGCGCTCCCGCCCCCGGATCGCGCAGTGGGGCGGCATCTCGGACGCCCTCGCCTTGGAGCTCTCGGAGGTGCTCTCCGGCTCGAAAGCCCCGGCAGCGGGCCTCCAGGCGGCGCAGCAGGCGGCGACGAAGCTCCTCGACGGAGCGCTGCCCGTCAAGGAGATGTAGCGTGAGCGTCGTCATGGCGCGTGCCGGAGAGGACACCCCTCCTCCGGCACGCGCCGGCGCGCGGGCGCGTCGGCACCGACGGGCGAACTGGTTCGGCGTCGCCATGCAGACGCCCAGCCTCCTGGTGCTGGCCCTCGTCATCGTCGTTCCGCTGGGGACGAGCCTCATGCTCAGTTTCCAGCGCTACAGCCCCGTCCTCCCGAATGCCGAGGGGCAGTGGATCGGCCTCGACAATTACCAGCGGATGCTCACCGACGGCCAGTTCGGCAAGGCCATCCTGATCACCATCGGATTCACCGTGCTCGCCGTGAGCCTGGAGACGGTGATCGGGATCGCGCTCGGCGCATTCCTCGCGTCTCTGCTC
>CAMFIY010000018.1 GCA_945952575.1 uncultured Leucobacter sp. | reverse complement strand
CACCCAGATGACCGGCGCCGGCTCGAGCGTGTCGTCCGCGGCCACGGCCTCGGGAGTCGCCTTCCACTCGGCGACCGTGCCGTCGCTGTAGGTCTGCGTGACGGGGATCACGACGCGTCCGGTGTCGGGCACCGGCCCGAGCGAGAGGGTGAAGGTCTGCACCTGGCCGGGCTCGATACCGGCACCCGTGGCGGTGTAGACGATCTCGGTCGGAGCCTCGCCGATCGTGTTGCCCATGACCTCCACCGGTTCGGGCAGGGTGCCGGTCTTCACCGCGGTCCTCCAGCCGGGGGTCGGCTGGTAGGAGACGTGCGTGAAGGGGGTGTCGGTCGGGAGATGGACCTCGAGCCGCGTGGTGCTCGCGGTGTCGGACTCGGTCGGGACCCGGAGGGTGACGTAGGTCCAGCCGCCGGCGGCGGCCTGACCGGGATCGACGGTGACGTGGGCCGAGGCCGCCATCGGCGCGCCGATGGCCAGCGCGGCGCCGATCGTCAGCGCGGATCCCAGAGCCGCGGCGGAGGTGAGCAGGGTCTTCTTCGTGTGCATGGTGAAACTCTCTGATGTGCGCGCATGACGGCACGACTGCGGTGCATGCGCAGGGTGTTCGAAGGATGGAGGGGTCAGGCCGCGAGCGGCGGACCCCTTCGACTCACTTCGGTCAGCAGAGACGGCTGCGCCGACGGAGCGCGCCCAGGCGCGATCCCGATGTCTCGTGGACGGCGCACCGGCGGCGCCCAGTCGAGCAGGAGCGCGACGAATCGCCAGCCGGTCAGCTCCAGCAGCCTGCGGATCGCGCGCTCGCCGGCCCCGATCGCGAGCACCGTCACGATCGCGGCGACGAGGTGGGCGACCCACATGCCCGGATCGGCGTGCAGATGCGCGGCGCCGGCCGTGCCGGCGCTCTCCGCCGAGCCGAGGGGCGCGGCGCCGGCGTGCGCGTGCAGCGTCGCGGGCAGGGAGGGGGATCCGTTCCACGCCTCGCCGATCCCGATGCGGATCAGGCCGTGATAGGCGAACTGGCTCAGCCCGACCGCGACGGAGAGGCGGACCCAGGAGAGCCGGCGCCCCGCCAGGGCGACGCAGAGCGGCACGGCGAGCGCCAGCGCGAGCACGACGCCGAGCAGGGGAGCCGGGCGCCCGTCCGCGATCGAGTGCGAGAAGGTCGCCGCGAAGGTCGCGATCGTCGCCGCGACGATGCCGCGACCCGTCCGATCCGCACGCGAGGACAACACGTCTTCGATGCTACCCGGTCTCGGAGGCGTCCCGTTCGCCGATCGGGGAGGGAGAATGGAGGCATGACCAGGATGCCGCCGCTCGATCCGGCCGTGGCGGAGACCCGGGTCGCGGTGCGACGCGCGCTGAGGGGATCGGCCGCCGCGACGACTGAGACCGCCGAGGCCGCTCCCGGGCCCCCGCTCGTGCTGGCCGCCCTCTCCGGAGGAGCCGATTCGCTCGCGCTGGCGGCGGCGCTGGCGTTCGAGGCGCCGCGAGCCGGGTTCCGCGCCGGCGCGGTGGTGGTGGATCACGGACTTCAGGCGGGATCCGGGCACGTGGCGGATCGTGCCGCTGAGCAGGCTCGCTCGCTCGGGCTGGATCCCGTGCTCGTGCGGCGGGCGGACATCGGCGGCGGCCGTGGAGACGGACCGGAGGCGGCGGCCCGCGCCGCGCGCTACGCGGCGCTCGAAGCGGCGCGCATCGCGCTGGGCGCCTCGGCCGTGCTCACCGCGCACTCCCGGGACGATCAGGCCGAGCAGGTGCTGCTCGCGCTCGCCAGAGGATCCGGTACCCGCGCGGTGGCCGGGATCCCGCCCGCCCGCGATGCGATCCTGCGCCCGCTGCTGGGCCTGAGCCGCGAGACGACCGAGCGCGCCTGCGCGGCGCAGGGCCTCGAGCCCTGGCGCGACCCGCACAACGCGGATCCGGCGTACACCCGGGTGCGGGTGCGGAGTCGGGTGCTGCCGCTGCTCGAGCGCGAGCTGGGGCCGGGCATCGCCGCGAATCTGGCGCGCAGCGCCGAACTCGCGCGGGAGGACGCCGACGCACTCGACGCGATGGTCGCCGAGGTGATCGAGGATCTGGTCTCGCACGCCGAAGGAGGCATCGCGGTGTCGGTGCCTGCGCTCGCCGCGAACCCGGCCGCACTCCGGAATCGGATCATCCGGGCGGTCGCCGCCGCGGAGTTCGATGCGCAGCTCAGCCGGGAGCACACGCTCGCGATCGCCGCGCTCGTCACCGATTGGCGCGGACAGGGACCGATCGACGTGCCGGGGCTCCAGGCGCAGCGGGTCGGAGCGAGGCTCGAACTCACCTCCCGTCGCCGGGAGGATCCTCAGCCCTGAAACCGCTACAGTAGCCGCATGGATGCGAACGATCTGGGCGACGACCTCTCGAAGATTCTGGTCACCGAGGCCGAGCTGAAGGCCAAACTCGCCGAGCTGGCGCGTGCCATCGAGGCCGACTACGACCATGAGCACCCGCCCCTGCTGGTCGGCGTGCTCAAGGGGGCCGTGATGGTGATGGCCGACCTGGCCCGCGAGCTGCGCTTCCACGCGCAGATGGACTGGATGGCGGTCTCCTCTTACGGGGCGAGCACCAAGTCGAGCGGCGTCGTGCGGATCCTGAAGGATCTCGACACCGAGCTGCAGGGCCGCGACGTGCTGATCGTCGAGGACATCATCGACTCGGGCCTCACGCTCTCCTGGCTCAAGGAGAACCTGGAGTCGCGCGGCGCGAAGTCGGTGCGCATCTGCACGATGCTGCGGAAGCCCGAGGCCGCGAAGGTCGAGGTCGAGGTCGCATACGTCGGGTTCGACATCCCGACCGACTTCGTGGTCGGCTACGGCCTCGACTACGCGGAGCGCTACCGGAATCTGCGCGACGTGGCGGTGCTCGCCGAGCACGTCTACACCGAGGAGGCCTAGCCGGCGCCGCCGTGCGACCGCTCGCCGGCGGTCGCACCCATTTCCGCGCTGAGCGAATTCGGCGGCGGCCTCAGCGCTATCGCAGCTGAATTGTCCGCGGCGGCGGATACGCTTGGGGGAGTTCGTTCCCGCGTGAGAAAGGCCGTGACTTGGCTGAGACTGCACCCAACGGATCCCGGGCACGGCGGTTGCTCCGGGGGCCGCTGCTCTACCTGATCCTGGCGCCGCTGATCGTGCTGCTCGGGTGGTCGCTCCTGGGCGGCAGCGGGGTGCGCGAGGTCACGACGCAGCGCGGCCTCGCGCTGCTCAGCGAAGGCCAGGTGCAGAAGGCCGAGATCATCGACGGCGATCAGCGGGTCAACCTCACGCTGACGCAGGCGGATTCCAAGGTCGGCACGAAGGACGTGTTCTTCTACTACGTCAACCAGCGCGGCGCCGATGTCGTGAAGGCCGTCACCGACGCGAAGCCGAAGGACGGCTATACGGATCAGGTGCCGCAGCCGAGCCCGTTCTGGTCGATCCTGGGCTTCCTCCTGCCGCTCGCGCTGATCGGCCTCTTCTTCTGGTGGATGCTCTCGTCCATGCAGGGCGGCGGCAATCGCGTCATGCAGTTCGGCAAATCCCGCGCGAAGCTCGTCTCGAAGGAGAGCCCGCAGGTGACCTTCGCGGATGTCGCGGGCGCGGACGAGGCGGTCGAGGAGCTGCACGAGATCAAGGACTTCCTGCAGGACGCCAGCCGTTTCCAGGCGGTCGGCGCGCGGATCCCGAAGGGCGTGCTGCTCTACGGCCCTCCCGGCACGGGCAAGACGCTGCTGGCCCGCGCGGTCGCGGGCGAGGCGGGGGTGCCGTTCTACTCGATCTCCGGATCCGACTTCGTCGAGATGTTCGTCGGCGTCGGCGCCAGCCGAGTGCGCGACCTCTTCAAAGAGGCGAAGGCGAACGCCCCGGCCATCATCTTCGTCGACGAGATCGACGCCGTCGGCCAGCGCCGCGGCCAGGGCATGGGCGGCGGTCACGACGAGCGCGAGCAGACGCTCAACCAGCTGCTGGTCGAGATGGACGGCTTCGACCCCAAGACCAACGTCATCCTGATCGCGGCCACGAACCGGCCCGACATGCTCGATCCGGCGCTGCTGCGCCCGGGCCGCTTCGATCGGCAGATCGGCGTCGACGCTCCCGACATGAAGGGTCGGCGAAAGATCCTCGAGGTGCACGCGAAGGGCAAGCCGCTCTCGAAGAACGTGGATCTCGACGTGGTCGCGCGCAAGACTCCCGGCTTCTCCGGCGCCGACCTCGCCAACGTCCTCAACGAGGCGGCACTGCTGACGGCACGCTCGAACGCGCAGCTGATCGACAACCGCGCTCTGGACGAGGCGATCGATCGCGTCATCGCGGGGCCGCAACGGCGCACCCGCGTCATGAAAGACCAGGAGAAGCTCATGACCGCCTACCACGAGGGCGGCCACGCGCTCGTGGCGGCGGCGCTGAACCACACCGATCCCGTGACCAAGATCACGATCCTTCCGCGCGGTCGCGCCCTCGGCTACACGATGGTCATTCCGCTGGAGGACAAGTACTCGGTCACGCGCAACGAGCTGCAGGATCAGCTCGCCTACGCGCTGGGCGGCCGCGTCGCGGAGGAGCTGGTGTTCCACGATCCGACGACCGGTGCCGGCAACGACATCGAGAAGGCCACCTCCACCGCGCGGAAGATGGTCACCGAATACGGGATGTCGGCGTCGCTCGGCCCGGTCAGGCTGGGTCAGGCCCAGGCGTCCCCCTACCTCGGCGAGTTCGGATCGACCCGCGACTACAGCGAGGGCGTTGCGGAGTCCGTCGACAGCGAGGTGCGCAACCTCATCGAGCAGGCGCACAACGAGGCCTATGCGGCGCTCGTGAAGAACCGCGCCGTCCTCGATCGGCTGGCGGGCGAGCTCATGGAGAAGGAGACGCTCGACCACCTGCAGATCGCCGAGATATTCGCCGACGTCCAGAAGCTGCCCGAGCGCCGGCTCTGGCTCTCCAGCGGCGACCGCCCGGTGAGCGACCTGCCTCCGATCCCCGTGCCTGAGAGCGTGCGCACCGACGGCCTGACCGCCGAGTCAGCGGCCGCCTCCGAACCGACGGAGGCCGCTGCGCCGACCCCGGCGCCCGACACCCACGAGCCGCCCGGGCCAGCTGGATCGTGACCGGGAGCACCCGATCCGACCGCATTCAGGTCGGCGGCAGAATCGATCAGCAGCGCATCGCAGCGGCGGTGCGCGAGCTGCTCAGTGCGATCGGAGAGGACCCGGACGGCGACGCCTTCGCCGAGACGCCGCGTCGCGTCGCGGAGTCCTATGCGGAGTTCTTCGCGGGCGTCGGCGTCGACCCGATGAGCCACCTCCGCGACACCATGCCCATCGGCGAGGCGAGCGGTGAGCTGGTCCTGCTGCGAGACATCTCGCTGCGATCGGTCTGCGAGCATCACCTGCTGCCCTTCCGCGGCCGCGTCCACGTCGCCTACCGGCCGGGGCGGCGAGTCGCCGGGCTCGGGTCGATCCCGCGCGTCGTCGAGACCCTCGCCGCCAGGCCGCAGCTGCAGGAGCGGCTGGGCGAGCAGATCGCGGAGACCCTCGAAACCGGCCTCGGCGCCGAAGGAGTCCTCGTCGTCATCGAGGCGTCCCACGGCTGCGTCTCCGATCGCGGCGCGCAGCAGGCGGAGGCCCGCGTGATCTCGATGGCCTCGCGCGGCGCCTTCGCGCAGCCGCTCGAGCGCGCCGAGGTCCTCGCGCTCCTCAAGGCCAGCGACCCCGCACGGAACGGACAGTGAGCATGCGCCGGGCCTCCTGGCTTCGGAACGGGGCGGGCGTCTCCGGCGCCGATGCCCGCACCCGGGTGATGGGAGTGCTGAACGTCACGCCGGATTCGTTCAGCGACGGGGGGGAGCATTTCGCCGCGGATTCGGCGATCGAGCACGGATTGCGCCTCGTCGCCGAAGGCGCCGACCTCATCGACGTCGGCGGTGAATCGACCCGGCCGGGCGCCGCCCCCGTCTCGGTCGAGGAGGAGCAGCGCCGGGTGCTCCCCGTGATCGAGGCGCTCGCGGCAGCCGGGGCGACCGTCTCCATCGACACGCTGCACGCGGCGACCGCCGAGGCCGCGGCCGCCGTCGGCGCACGATTCGTCAACGACGTCTCGGGCGGGCTGCACGACCCGGAGATGCTCCGGACAGTCGCCCGACTCGGCGACGCCTACGGCGCATCCCTCATCGCCGGCCACTGGCGGGGGATCCCCGACCCGGGCCATCAGCGCTCCGGCTACCGGAACGTCGTCGCGGAGGTGCGCAAGGCACTCGCCGCCCGAGCCGGGGCCGCGCGCGAGGCGGGCATCGATCCCGACCGCGTCATCCTCGATCCGGGCCTCGGCTTCGACAAGACCGCGGAACAGGGGTGGCAGCTGCTGGCCGGGCTCGAGGCGCTGACCTCGCTCGGCCATCCCGTCCTCGTCGGCGCATCCCGCAAACGCATGCTCAGCGAGACGCTGGCGGCTCGCGACGCGGCCGCGGGCATCGGCGGCAGCGACGCCGCCACCGAGTCGGCCCCAGCTCCCGCACCCCTGACGCGGCTGGACGCCGCCACCGCGGTCGTGAGCGCATTCGCGGCGCGGGCCGGCGCGTGGGGCGTCCGCGTGCACGATGTGCGGCTCAGCGCCGATGCCCTGGCCGTGGAATCGGCGCTCGCAGGAGCCGGGACCCGTCCTGCCGCCGGCGGTTTCCGCCGCATGCCCGTCGACCTCCCGCGCGATCGCATCGCACTCCGCGGCCTCGAGGTGTTCGCCCACCACGGCGTCTTCGACTTCGAGCGGCGCGACGGCCAACGGTTCCTCATCGACGCCGAGCTCTCCGTGGATCTGCGTGCGGCGGCCCAGGGCGACGAGCTCGCCCGGACGGTGCACTACGGCGAACTCGCCGAGGCGATCGTCGCGGCCGTCGGCCGGGATCCCGTCGACCTGATCGAGACCGTCGCCGAGCGCGTCGCCGGCGTGGCGCTCGGCTTCGCGGGCGTCGCGGAGGTGCGCGCCACCGTCCACAAGCCGGACGCTCCGATCGACGCCCGATTCGCCGACGTGTCGGTGTCCGTGACGCGGCGACCGGCCCCGCCCGCACCGGGAGGCGGCTCGTGATCGCCCAGCTCGTACCCGTCCTGCTCGCGTTCGGCGCCAACCTCGACGGCGTCTCGGGCAGCCGCAGCGACACCATCGGCGCGGCCCAGCGCGAGCTCGCCGCCACCGAGGGGATCTCCGCCCTTCGCGCGTCGCCGCTCCGCGAGACGATCGCGCTGACGCCCGACGGTCCGGATCCCGACGCCCCGCGCTACCTGAACGGGGTCGCGCTCGCCGAGACCACGCTCACGCCCGAGGAGCTGCTCGACGTGCTGCAGACCGTCGAAGCCGAGCACGGCAGGGTCCGCGACGTCCGCTGGGGAGATCGCACGCTCGACATCGACCTGATCCTCTACGGCGGCCGGGTCATCTCGACCGACCGGCTGAGCGTCCCGCATCCGCGCGCCCACGAACGCGACTTCGTCCTCTCGCCCTGGCTGGACCTCGATCCCGACGCCGTGCTCATGGGTCACGGTCGTGTCGACGCGCTCCTGCGCAGGATCGGCGACAGCACCTCGCCGTCGGCGCCCGCGCGGGGAACCCCCGAACCACGCCATCCCGGCCCGGACGGCGGTCGGGCATGAACCGCATGCAGCGCACCTCTCCCCTGGCGATCCTGGCCTTCGCAGCCATCGGCATCGCAGTGGGATTGCTCGTGCAGCTGGCTCGATCCGCCGGCGGATCCCCGCCGCTCGTCCCGCCGGTCTCCCTCGCGGCCACACTGCTCGTCATCGCGGTCGTGCTCATCGTGCTCGCGATCCTCCTGAGACGCGCCGTGCGCTCCGGATCCGATGAGGAGCATCGGGGCGGCCCGCGCAGACCCGTCAACCCGTTCCACGCGGTCCGCCTCCTGGCGGGTGCGCGGGCCGGCCAGTTCGCCGGAGCGCTGTTCGCCGGATTCGCCGGTGGATCCGTGCTGCAGCTGCTCACCCGCACCGTTCCGCCGCCCGGCTCGACCTGGGTGCCGATGCTGCTCGTGCTCATCGGAGGGATCGTGCTCGCCGTCTGCGGCATCCTCGCCGAGCTGCTCTGCCGGGTGCCTCCGCACGAGCCGGAACCCGAACCCGGCCAGGATGATGCGCACGGGGCGGGTTTCGCGCCATAATTGATCTTCGTCCATCCGCCTGCATCGTCGCAGTGCGGAATCGGTGGCGTCTCGGACGACGCCCCTGTTTGCAACGGAGAGAACATGGCAACAACCGCACCGGCCACGCCCAAGGGGGCGACGCTCAAGCGCAACCTGGGGCTCTGGGCCATCGTCGGCCTCGGTCTCGGCTACATGACCCCGACCGTGGTGTTCGACACCTTCGGCATGGTCGCACGGGATACGAACAACGTCGTTCCCCTCGCCTACCTCGTCGCCCTCGTCGTCATGGTGTTCACCGCGATCAGCTACGGCAAGATCTCCGGTGCGATCCCGAGCGCCGGGTCGGCCTACACGTACGTCCGCGAATCCATGCACCCGAACCTCGGCTTCATGGTCGGATGGACCTCCCTGATCGACTACATGCTGCTGCCGATGGTGAACTGTCTCATCGTCCGCAGCTACCTCGAGGCGTTCTTCCCCTCGGTGCCCGGGTGGATCTGGGTGGTCATCTACTGCGTCGTGGTGACGGGCATCATCTATCTCACGATGCGCGGCACCTCGAACGTGAACATGATCCTGCTGGTCTTCTCGATCGTCGTCATGGCGGTGTTCGTCGTCATGGTGTTCGTGCAGCTCTCGGGCGGTGCGGGTGTCGGTGGCGTCGTGTCCGTGCAGCCGTTCTTCCACAGCGGGGTCGAGTTCGGCGCCGTGCTCGCCGGCGCGACCATCGTCTGCTTCTCGTTCATCGGCTTCGACGCGGTGACCATGTACGCGGAAGAGGCGAAGCATCCGCGGATCATGCCGAAGGCGATCCTCTACACGGTGCTGCTCGGCGGCGCCATCTTCCTCATCTCCAGCTATTTCACCCAGCTGCGCTTCCCGGATTGGAACGAGTTCGCGCCGGGCGGAGACATGCAGTTCGTCGAGGACAGCACGCTGCCGATCATCGGCGAGCTGGTGGGCGGGAAGACGCTCTCGGCAGTGCTCACCGCGGCCGGATTCGCCGCCTCGATCGCCTCGGGCCTCGCCTCGCACGCCTCGGTCTCCCGCATGCTGCTCGTGATGGGCCGCAACAACGTGCTCCCGAAGCGCGTGTTCGGCTACATCAACCCCCGGACGCACACGCCGACGTTCAACATCGTGCTCACCGGCGCCATCTGCATGCTCGCGATCGCGTTCACGCTCGAGATGATCGCCGCGTTCATCAACTTCGGCGCCCTGATCGCCTTCACGTTCGTGAACATCTCGGTGATCGCCTGGTTCGCGTACCGCAAGGGCCTGCGCAAGACCCCGAAGGACATCTTCAACTACATCGTCATGCCGGTGATCGGTACGCTGCTGACCGGTCTGCTCTGGGTGAACCTGCACGCCGACGCGCTCATCGGCGGCCTCATCTGGACCGCGATCGGGTTCGTCTACCTGCTCGTGATCACGCGCGGATTCAGGAAGCGGGTCGCCTCGTTCGACGAGAATCAGCCCGTGACGGGCTTCAACAAGGTGCCGGAGGGGGCCGACGTCGACTGATCCGCGGCTTCCCGGCTGAACGCCGACGACGACCGATCGAGCGTCGCCGTCGGCGTTCGGCGTTCCCGCGCCCCAGTGGCGCCCCTCTCGGCGCGACCTCTTAGAATGAAGCTCGTGATTGAGCAGCAGATGGGGCAGGATCAGCACGGATCGGCCGCGGTAGGATCCGGTTCGGCAGAGGCGACCCCGAGCGGTTCGGATCCGAACCGTCCGGATCCGAGCGGAGCCGACTGGCCCAATCGCGAGCAGCCGTGGCAGCGCGTCTCCCCGAGCTACGCCTGGGCCGATCTCGCCGGCAATCTGCTGATGACGCTCGTCGTCGCCGCGGCATTCGTGCTGGTCACGGTCCTGCCCGACCGGCGGCCCCCCGTCTTCTTCCAGGTCGCGCTCGCGGTCGTCGTCGCGGTGCTGCTGGTGAACGCCGTGCTCGCGTTTCGCCGCGTGCGCGCGATCGGTTACGTGCTGCGCGAGGACGACCTGCTGTTCCGGCGCGGCATCATGTTCGAGCGCGTCATCGCCGTGCCCTACGGGCGGCTGCAGCTCGTCGATCTGACGCGCGGCCCGATCCTCAGGGTGCTCGGTCTCGCGACGCTCAAGTTCGTCACCGCGAGTGCGGCGACCGGGGTGAATCTGCCGGGGTTGAGGCTGGCCGAGGCCGAGGCGCTGCGCGATCGCCTGGTGCAGCTCGCCGAGACCCGGCGGTCCGGCCTGTGAGTCACGCCGATCCGTCGCCGGAGCGCGGTCGGCCCGAGGCGGAACCGAGCGAGGCTCCGGGCGCAGGCGCATCCGGTGAGGAGGCTCCCTGGCTGCGGCTCCACCCGCTCTCCCCGCTGCTGCGCGGCGGGCTCGTCGCGATCGTGGTCGCCGGCATCGTCATCGCCAATCTGCGGGATCGCCTGATCGGGCTGTTCTTCGGTCAGCAGTTCGCGAGCGCCGAGCCCGAACCCGCGGGCGATTTCATCGACATGGTCGTCGAGCAGGGCTTCGTCGTGCTCGCGCTCGTCGGCGTCCTGGTCGTGATCCTGCTGATCGTCTTCTTCGCCTGGCTCTCCTGGCGCTTCCACACCTACCGCATCTCCGGGGAGGCCGTCGAGTCTCGCAGCGGCGTCCTCTTCCGGCAGCATCGGCGCGCACCGCTGGATCGGATCCAGAGCGTGAACCTGCAGCGCCCGCTGCTGGCGCGCGCGCTCGGCCTGACCCAGGTCGAGGTGCAGACCGGCGGTCAGGGCGGCAAGGTCGTGCTCGCCTATCTCGGCTATCGGGACGCGAAGACGGTGCGCGAGCAGATCCTGCGCCGCGCCGCGGTGTCCCAGGGCGCCGTGTCCCGGAGCGCGACCTCCGGGACGTCTCAGGTTCAGGATCCGGCCGCGGGTGACCTCGGTCTCGTCGCCGCTGCTCCCCGGGTCCCCGGCGCTCCCGGTGACGGAGCGCCGCGGTCGGAGAGGCTCCAGGATCTCGATCGGCGGCTCGAGGACTTCTCGGACGCGGATGTCGACGCCGAGGCGACCGCGGCGGGCATGCTCGTGACGGTGCCGCCCGGTCGTCTGATCGGCAGCGTCGTCCTCAGCTGGGAGTTCAGCATCTTCGTGCTGCTCTCCGTCGCCAGCGTCGTCGCGGGCGTGCTCGTCGAGCCCTTCTTCCTCACGCTGCTGATCCCGTTCGCGCTCGCGGCGATCGGCATCGGCTTCCGCGGATTCAACCGCGGCTGGGGCTTCACGCTCTCCCGCGGAGCCGACTCGGTGAGGGTCGGCGCCGGGCTGACCGCGACCAATACCGAGACGCTCCCGCTCGGCCGGATCCACGCGGTCGAGGCGCGCCAGCCCCTCTTCTGGCGGCCCTTCGGCTGGTGGCAGGTCCGCGTCACGACCGCCGGGCACAGTGCCGCCCAGGGCGGCCAGGGGTCTGTCGCGAATCTGGTCCTGCCGGTGGGCTTCGAGTCCGATGTGCTGCGCGTGATCGAGACCCTGTTGCCGAACTCGATCGTCGCGGAGGCGGGTGAGGCGGAGCTGCGCGACGCCCTCTCCGGAAACGGGGCGGGCTTCGTGGGGGCCGGCCCGCGAGCCGGTTGGGTGCTCTGGTTCGCCCGACGCCGCACCGGCTTGCGGCTCGTCGGCGAGGGCCAGGTCTCGGCGTTGCGGATCCGGCGCGGAGCGATGACGCGCGCGCTCTCCATCGTCCCGATCGTCCGGGTGCAATCGCTCCTGTTCCGCCGCCCGCTGGTGCACCTGCCGCTGGGGCTGGCGACGCTGCAGACGCACACGGTGCTCGGCCCGGCGCACACCGAGGTGCGCGGGATCGCCCTCGCCGACGCGCAGGAGCTCTTCGACCGGCTCTCCGCGACGATCGTCGCGGTGCAGGGGGCGGAGGCGCACGGTTCCGAGATGCGCGGCTTCGGGGCGCACGACTCCGGGCGGCGTCAGGGAGCTCACGGCTCGTGAGCACCGCGGAGCGGTCCGGCCGTCTCGGGATCGGGCTGATCGGCGCCGGCCGGGTCGGCCCGGTGCTCGCCCTCGCCCTCGCGGGGGCGGGGCACGCGATCACCGGCGTGAGCGCGATCAGCGCGGAGAGCCGTGAACGCGCCGAGTCGCTGCTTCCCGGCGTGCCGATCCTCGGCGTGCCCGAGGTCGTGCGCCGCAGTGAGCTCGTGCTGCTCGCGGTGCCCGGATCGGAGCTGCCCGGGCTGATCGACGGGCTCGCCGAGACCGGCGCCTGGCAGCCGGGCCAGCTCGCCGTGCACACGGCGCCCGAGCACGGGCACAGCGTGTTCGCGGCGGCGCTGGCCGCCGGGGTGATCCCGCTCGCGCTGCACCCGGCACTCGTCTTCACCGGCACCAGTCTCGACCTGACCAGGCTCGCCGGGAGCACGGTCGCCGTGACCGCACCCGCGCCGGTGCTGCCGATCGGGCAGGCGCTCGCCGTCGAGATGGGCGCGGAGCCGGTAGTCGTCGCCGATGCCGATCGACCGGCCTACGCGGAGACGCTCGGCGCGGCCGGGGAGTTCTCTCGCGCGGTGGTGCGCCAGGCCGCCGAGTCCTTGCAGGGGATCGGGGTCGAGCGGCCGGATCATCTGCTCGGCGCGCTCGTGCGTGCTGCCGTCGAGGAGGAGTTGGGCCGCTTCGCCGACTGAGTGCGGGGCGCTCGGGCGTGTCTGCTCAATCCTCGTGCAGCAGGCGAGGATTGGGCGGACATGCGCTAGCGTCGAACGGCGATCGCCGCGCACGCGGCGGACAGCACCGCCGCTCCTGCGACGATCACCCCCATCGGCAGCGCGGTGCCTTCGCCCCAGAGGCCGACCATCGGCGCGGCGCTGCCGCCGAGTGCGAACTGCGCGGTGCCCAGCAGCGCGGCGCCGGAGCCTCGGGCCCGCCCGGCCCGGGCCAGGGCGAGCGCGCTGGCGTTCGACATCGTGAAGCCCGCACCGCCCGTCAGGGTGAATGCGCAGGCCACGAAGGCGGCGGGCGTCAGCGACCCCGTGACCGTGAACGCGAGCATCCCGAGGCTCCCGAGGAGGAGGATCCCCGCACCGATCGCCAGCATGCGCGCGGGGCCGACCCGCGGCGCGATCCGAGCGTTCAGGAGATTCGCGATCAGGATCGCGGAGGCCCCGGCGGAGAAGGCGAGGGCATACGCGAGCGGGGACATGCCCAGCAGGTGCTGCCCGACGAAGGGCGAGGCCGAGATGTAGGAGATCATCGCGGTGAAGCCGAGAGCGTTGACGAGGAGCAGCACGACGAAGGCCCGGTCGCGCAGCAGCTCGCCGAAGGGGCGGAGCGTGCTCAGCACTCCGTGCGGCAGACGGCGCTCCGGCGGCAGGGATTCCGGGACCACTCGCCAGGCGACGACCAGCATCGCGACCGAGATGGCCGCGAGCGTCGCGAGCACCCAGCGCCAGCCCCAGAGCTCGTGCATGAGCCCGCCGAGAGGCGGGGCGAGCAGCGGCCCGAGGCCGACGACCATCGCGATCAGACTCAGCGCGCGCACCGCGGTCTCACCCGTGCTCAGATCGGCGGCGATGGCCCGCGCGAGCACCATCCCGACGGATCCGGAGAGCCCCTGCACCAGGCGCAGTGCGATGAGCACCTCGATGCTCGGGGTGAAGATCGTCGCGATCCCGGCGGCGGCGAAGACCGCGAGGCCGCCGATCAGGACCGGTCGCCGGCCGAGCGAATCGGAGAGCGGGCCGAGGATCAGCTGCCCCGCGCCGACCCCGAAGAAGAAGAGCGAGAGGGTGAGCTGCACCTGCGAGGTCGAGGTGTGCAGATCCGCCGCGATGCTCGGAATCGACGAGATGTAGAGATCCGTGGCGATGGCGCTCGTCGCCGCGACCAGGCCGAGGGCCGTGAGCAGGCCCCGGGTGAGGCGCTGCGGGGAAGGGGACACGCTGCGATAGTAGCCGGGGGGCGTCGATCCCGCATCCGCCTCGAATAGACTTGAGGCGCCCGTGCCTACACCGGAGGATCCGCCCCACATGAGTGAGCAGCCCGCAAGCGCCCAGCCTGCGCCCGAGAACGCCGATGCCCTGAGCGAAGCCGATGTCTTCGAGCAGAAGCGCGTGCGCCTCGAGAAGCGCGATCGGTTGAACGACGGCGCCGAGCTCGGCGGCGGCGCTTATCCGGTTGCCGTGCCCGTGACGGCGACGATCCCCGAGGTGCGCGCGAAGTGGGGGCATCTCGAGGAGACCCCGGACAGCCAGAGCGGTGAGACGGTCGGTCTGGCCGGCCGCGTCGTGTTCCAGCGCAACACCGGCAAGCTCTGCTTCGCAGCGCTCCAGGCGGGTGACGGCACCCGGATCCAGGCCATGATCAGTCTCGCCGGCGTGGGCGAGGAGTCACTCGCGCGCTACAAGGAGCTCGTCGATCTCGGCGATCATCTGTTCGTGCGCGGCGAGGTGATCTCGAGCCGCCGCGGCGAGCTCTCGATCATGGTCGATGAGTGGCGGATCGCCGCGAAAGCGCTCGCCCCTCTGCCCAACATGTACGCGGAGCTGAACGAGGAGACCCGGGTGCGCCAGCGCTACCTCGATCTCATCCAGCGCGAGCAGGCGCGGACGAACGTCGTCACCCGCGCGCGCACCATGGCGAGCCTGCGGCAGACCTTCGCGGAGCGCGGGTTCATCGAGGTGGAGACCCCCATGCTGCAGACGATGCACGGCGGCGCCTCGGCCCGCCCCTTCGTCACACGATCGAATGCCTTCGACACGAAGCTCTATCTCCGCATCGCGCCGGAGCTGTTCCTCAAGCGGGCCGCGGTCGGCGGCCTCGAGCGCGTCTTCGAGATCAACCGCAACTTCCGCAACGAGGGCGCCGACTCGACCCACAGTCCCGAGTTCGCGATGCTCGAGTCCTACCAGGCGTACACGGACTACAACGGGATCGCGGACCTCACTCAGGCACTCGTGCAGAATGCGGCGCTCGCCGCGAACGCCGGCACCGACCGAGAGGGCACGCACGTCGTGAAGTGGGCCGACGGCACGCTCTTCGACCTCGGCGGCGACTGGGATCGCATCTCGATGTACGGCACGCTCTCCGCGGCGGCCGGCCGCGAGATCACACCGGAGACCTCGGTCGCGGAGCTGCAGTCGATCGCGGACGCCGAGGGCGTCGAGGTGAAGCTGCCGAACCACGGCAAGCTGGTGGAGGAGCTGTGGGAGCACTTCGTGAAGGACGGCCTCACGACCCCGACCTTCGTGATGGACTTCCCGGTCGAGACGAGCCCGCTGACCCGGCATCACCGCTCCATTCCGGGTGTGGTCGAGAAGTGGGATCTCTACGTGCGCGGCTTCGAGCTGGCGACCGGCTACTCCGAGCTCGTCGATCCCGTCGTCCAGCGCGAGCGCTTCACGCAGCAGGCGGCCGAGGCGGCGCGCGGCGATGACGAGGCCATGGGGATCGACGAGGAGTTCCTGCGCGCGCTCGAGCACGGGATGCCGCCGTCGGGCGGCATGGGCATGGGGATGGACCGCCTGCTGATGGCGCTCACCGGGCTCGGGATCCGCGAGACGATCCTCTTCCCCCTCGTGAAGTAGCCCGCGCGCCCTAGAGGAGGTGCCCGCCGCCGCTCACCTTCATGCGGTTGACCAGGCTCTTCACGTCCTGCGCATG
>CAMFIY010000017.1 GCA_945952575.1 uncultured Leucobacter sp. | reverse complement strand
TCGCGGAGACGCTCGCACGGCTCGGCCTCTCCACGAGCAAGGCCCTCACCTACGCGCCGCTCCCGAAGAACCGGCCGGTCTGGGGCGGGACCGGATCCCAGGCGGGCTAACCCTCGAGGTCGTCGACTCCCGGCAGCCAGCTCAGACCCGGCTTTCCCCAGCCGTTCCTGCGCTCGGCCTTCTGCGCGCCCCGGCTCTCCGGGTGTTGCAGACGATCGACGTACAGCAGGCCGTCGAGATGGTCGTACTCGTGCTGCATGATGCGCGCGAACCAGCCGCCGGTCTCGAACTCGAAGGGCGCGCCGTCGATGTCCTGCGCCCGCAGCAGGGCGCGCGACGCGCGGCGCAGCGCGAAGCGCTCGCCGGGGAACGAGAGGCACCCCTCGACCTCGTCCTCACCGGGAAGACCGGGCTCGAGCGGAGCGATCCAGAGCGTCGGGTTGATGGCGACGCCGCGAGCCGGGGCATCGTCCTGATCCTCGTACATCCAGACGAAGAGGCGCTTGCCGATCCCGACCTGGGGGGCCGCGAGCCCCACGCCCGGGGCCGCCTCGCAGGTCTCGTACATGTCGTCGACGAGAGCCCGCAGCGCGGCGTCGAACTCCGTCACGGGCTCCGCGGGACGGTGCAGCACGGGCTCACCGCTGATGACGATGGGGAGGATAGACATGGGTTCTAGCCTAGGGCGTATCCGGTTGCCGAGCCCGTCGCAGCACCGGATCCCCCGGCGGGCTCAGTCGCTGATGAGGGCGAGACCGTCGGCGAGGCGCTCGGCGAGCGTGCCCCGCACCACCCCCGCGTCGATCCAGGCCGACAGCGCGGTCAGCAGCAGCGCGGTCGTCGCGGCGGCCCGGGCGGCATGCGCGTCACGACTCGACTCGGGATCCCGCTCCTCCAGGTAGACCTGAAAAGCGCGGTTCAACCGCAGCACCCGTCCGGCGCCGCTCGCCACCAGGTCATCGGCCGCTTCGAGCAGCCGATAGTGCTGCAGCGCCCAGGGGATCGACGAAGCGCCCAGTCCGCCGGCGAAGTCGAGCAGCACCGTCTTCAACGGCGGCGGATCGCTCTCCCGCGCCTGCTCCTCGAGCGTCTCGTCGAGCGAGGCGATGAGCGCGTCGGTCTCGACCCAGAACAGCTCGGCCTTCGATGAGAAGAAATTGAAGAAGGTGGCTCGGCTGAATCCCGCGGTCTTCGCGATGAGCTCGACGCTCGTCTTCCGATAGCCGCGCAACTGGAAGAGCTCGAACGCCGCCTCCTGCAGCAGCTCCGGAGACGCCCGTCGCGGGCGTCCGGGTGATATCGGCATGGTCATCTCCTGAGAACATGTTTATTAGACTCCGTCTACTAATATAGGCTTGCTCCTCGTGACCTCTGCAAACGAAGCCCCCCTGAAACTCTCCTCCCGGATCGTCGGAGCCGGAGCGGCCGCCATCGCCCTCCTGCTCCCCCTCACCGCCTGCGCCGCGAACCCGGGCGACGCAGCGGGACCGCCGAAGGATTCGCTCGTCTACGCGACCGGCGACGCCGAACCCGATTGCCTCGATCCGCACGTCGGCGGCAACTTCCCCCAGGCGCTCCTCGCGACCCAGGTGCTCGAGTCGCTCGTCTCCCTCAATGCGCAGGGCGAGATCGTGCCGTGGCTCGCCACCTCGTGGAAGTCGAGCGATGACGGCCTGACCTGGGACTTCACGCTGGCGCCGCATGCGAGGTTCAGCGACGGGACCTCGGTCGACGCCGAAGCGATCAAGGCCAACATCGAGCATCTGCAGGATCCGAACACCGGATCCTCCACCGGCTACCTCGCGGTGCAGCAGGTGAAGAGCGTCGAGGTCGTGAGCCCCGAGGTCGCGCGCTTCCACCTGAGCCGCCCGGACGCGGCGCTCCTCGAATCGCTCGCGCAGCCCTGGACGGCCATCCAGTCCCCCGCGGGCATCGAGCGCGGCATGGACGCGAACTGCCTCGCCCCGATCGGATCCGGCCCCTTCGTCGTGAGCGACTGGGTCAAGCAGGACCACATCACGCTCACCCGCAATCCCGACTACTCGACCCTGCCGGGCGGCTTCGAAGCGCCGAGCGGCGAGGCGGCGAAGACCGTGACCTGGCGCTTCATCCCCGACGCGACGGCCCGGTTCGCCGCCCTCCAGAGCGGCGAGGTCGACGTGATCGACAACCCGCTGCCCGACCAGATCACGACGGCGGAGCAGGGCGGCGCGCTCGCGCACCTGAATGCCCCGCGACCGGGCGCGAGCAACCGGATCGAGCTGAACACCGGCCAGGCCCCGTTCGACGACAAGCGGGTGCGCCAGGCGTTCATCGCCTCGAGCGATGTGAACGCGGGGATCGACGCACTGTTCGCCGGCACGGCTCCCCGCTCCTACAGCGCGCTCTCCAGCGCCGAGCCGACCGCGCTGCAGTCGCCCGACTCCTACGTCTACGACCCTGATCGGGCCAATCAGCTGCTCGACGCGGCCGGCTGGACGAAACGCGACAGCGACGGCGTGCGCATGAAGGACGGCAAGCGTCTCACCGCGCGCTTCCCCGTCACCGGCGCCCAGTCCACGCAGGCCGAGCAGGCGCTGTTCGAGCAGATCCAGGCCGGCGCGAAGGAGGTCGGATTCGACGTCGAGATCTCGCTGCTCGACCTCGGAAGCTGGTACGGCGCGCTCGGCAACCACGAGTACGAGCTCGTGAGCGCCCCCTACACGAAGATCGGCCCCGACGTGCTGCGTTTCCTCTTCCACAGCGATGCCACCGTCCCCGCACCCTCCGGCTACTTCGCGAATCACTCGATGGTGCGCAGCCCGGAACTCGACCGCCTGCTGGACGCCATCGGCACCGAGCAGGACCCGAATGCGCGAGCGCGCGCCGCGAAGGACGCGCAGCAGTGGATCGCGAACGACGCGCTGATTCTGCCGATCTACGACCAGCAGAACCACTTCCTGTACCGCTCGGCGCTGGAGGGCTTCCGGGCCCTCCCCACGGTCAACACGCCGTGGCTCGGGAACGCGGTCGCGCACTAGTCTCGGAACGTGACTGGAGCCACGACCGCCGAGGGCGACGGGCGACGACGCGGCGCATACCGCTTCGCCGCCCGCCTCGGCGGCGCGGTCGCGGTGCTGTTCGTGGTCGCGACGCTCGCCTTCGCAGCCCTGCAGCTGATCCCGGGCGATCCGGCGCAGGCCGCCCTCGGCGGCCCCGGCAGCCAGGCGAGCGCGGAGGCGCTGGCCGCGGCTCGCGCCGAGTTCGGCCTGGATCGTCCGCTTCCCGTGCAGTACGCCGACTTCCTCGCCCGGCTGGTCCGCGGCGACCTGGGCGTCTCGTACGCACAGCGGATCCCGGTCGCCCAGGTGCTCTCGGCGGCCATCGGGCCGACGCTGACGCTCGCTACCGTCTCGCTGCTGCTGGCCTGGGCACTGGCTCTCATGAGCGTCCTGGTCGCGAGCGGCCGATCCCGAATCGCGCGCGCGGTCGCGTCCGCGCTCGATCTCGCCGCCGCCGCGATGCCGAACTTCTGGCTCGCGAGCCTGCTCGTGCTGCTCTTCTCGGGAGTGCTCGGCTGGCTGCCCGCGGTGAGCACGGGCGGCATCGCCGGGATCGTCCTTCCCGCACTGGCGCTCGCGATCCCGACTGCGGGCTTCATCGCCCAGGTATGCCGGGCCGGAGTGGACGCGGCTCGCGATGCGCCATTCGTGGAGAGCGCTCGGGCCCGCGGCGAGACCGAGGTCGGCGTGCGGCTTCGGCACGTCCTGCGGCACGGGATCGTTCCCGGGCTGAACCTCACGGCCTGGGCACTCGGGTCCCTGCTCGGCGGGGCGGCGGTGATCGAGGTGATCTTCGCCCGCCCCGGGCTGGGCCGGACGCTGGTGAACGCGGTTCTGTCGCGCGACATCCCGGTCGTGCTCGGCGTCGTGCTCTTCGCCGCCCTCGCCTACGTCCTCGCCGCGCTCACGATCGATCTGATCGTCGCCCGCGTCGACCCCCGCACCGAGGCCCGGCTCGAACAGGCGGTGCCGCGTGTCTGAATCGCGCGTCTCCATGCGTGCCGCTCGCGGCGTCCCCTCCGTCCGCAGCCGGACGGGCGGCCTCGACCTCCCCTCGTGGATCGCACTCGGCCTGCTCCTGATCCTGATGCTCTGCGCGCTCGCCCCCGGGCTGCTGGCGCCGCACGCGCCGCTCGCCGTGGAGCCGGGCCAGGCGTTCCGCCCTCCCTCGCTCGCGCACCCGTTCGGCACCGACGACTCTGGGCGGGACGTGCTCAGCCGCATCGTCTTCGGCGCGCGGGAGTCCCTCACGATCGGCCTGGTCGCGACGGCGCTCGGCCTGGCGGCCGGGATGGCGCTCGGCGCGCTCGCGGGCGGCAGTCGCAGCCGTGCGACGGCGCCGCTCCGCTTCACCGCGGACCGGCTGATCGAGGCGCTCTTCTCCTTCCCCGGCATGCTCCTCGCGCTGCTGCTGATCGCCGTCCGCGGGCCGGGCATCGCCTCCGTCGTCTTCGCCGTCGCCGTGTCGACCGCACCGGGGTACGCGCGCATGGTGCGCGGCGGCGTGCGGCAGATGCTCGGCTCGGGGCAGGTCGAGGCCTCCCGACTGCAGGGCGACCGCGCGATCCGCGTCTGGTGGCGACACGTTCTGCCCGGCGCCATGCGCCCGGTGCTCGTCCTCGCGACGCTCGGGATCGGCCACGCCGTCGTCCTCGCAGCGGCACTCGGCTTCCTCGGACTCGGCTCCCCGCCGCCCGCACCCGAATGGGGGGCCATGCTCAACGCCGGCAGACCCTACCTGACGCGGGCGTGGTGGCTCACGCTCTTCCCCGGCCTCGCGATCCTCGCCGTCGGCATCGCGACGACCGTGCTCGGCGGCGCGCTCGAGCGGATGCGGAGGTTCGTGTGAGCGGATGCGAAACCGTGATCGACGGAACGGCCGGCCGCGCATCGGCGACGGTGCTGGCCTCCGTCGAGCACCTGCGGGTCGCCTTCCCCGGCGCCGACGCACCCGCCGTGGACGGCGTCTCGTTCGAGATCCGCGCGGGCGAGTGCGTGGCGCTGGTCGGAGAGAGCGGATCGGGCAAGTCGCTCACCGCCCGCGCGCTGCTCGGTCTCGTGCCGACGGACGCCGCTGTCTCGGGTGCGATCCGTCTCGACTCGCGGCCGGCGCCGGCGCCGGGGGCTCAGGACTGGGACGGCATCCGTGGCGCCCGGGCCTCGCTGGTCCCGCAGGACGCGCTCGGCGGCCTCGATCCGCTGCGCCGGGTCGAGCACGAGGTCGGCGATGCGCTCCGCCTGCACCGCATCGGCACCCGCGGCGAGCGCCGAGCCCGCGTCAGGGACGCTCTGGCCGCAGCGGGCATGCCGGATCCGGAACTGCGCCTGCGTCAGCGTTCGGACGAGCTCTCGGGCGGGTTGCGGCAGCGCGCACTGCTCGCCTCCGCACTCATCGCGGCGCCGCGCCTCATCGTGGCGGACGAGCCGACGACGGCGCTCGACGCCGGTCATCGCAGCCGCGTGCTCGCGGAGCTGCGCCGCCGTGCGGACTCCGGCGCCGGGGTTCTGCTGATCAGCCATGACCTGGAGAGCGTGCGCAGCGTGGCAGACCGAGTGCTCGTCATGCGCGACGGGCGGGTCGTCGAGCAGGGCGATCCCGCACAGGTCTTCGCGCGTCCGGAGCACCCTTTCACCCGCGAGCTGATCGATGCGTCTCCGATCGGCGTGCCCCGCGGCATCCGGCTGCTCACGCCGTCCGCGGGGGCGCGCTCCGATCGCACCCCTGCGGACGGACCGGGGCGCGAACGCCTCGCGCTCGCCGATGTCTCGGTCGCGTTCGGGGGGCGCCCGGTGCTCGCAGACGTCTCCCTGACCGTGTCCGCGGGCGAGACGCTGGGCCTGATCGGCGAGTCGGGGGCCGGCAAGACGACGCTGCTCCGCGTCGCACTCGGCCTGATCGCGCCGAACTCCGGATCCGTGCGCATCGACGGGATCGAGCGCGAGCGCGCGCCGCGCGCGACCCGACGCGAGCTGCGTCGCCGCATCGCCTTCGTGCCGCAGGATCCGCTGGATTCCTTCCCCGAGGGCGCCACGGGCATCTCGATCCTGCGTGACGCGCTGCGGGCGTCCGGCATCCCGCGCCGGGACCGGACGCACCGCGTCGAGGGGCTCGCCGACGAGGTGCGGCTCGCCGGCGCCGAGCTCGCGCGCCCGGCCGCGACGCTCTCCGGCGGGCAGCGACAACGGCTCGCCATCGCCCGCGCGCTGGCTCGGGATCCCCGGCTCATCCTGCTGGACGAGCCGGTCTCCGCCCTCGACATCACCGTGCAGGCGCGCGTGCTCGATCTCCTGGACGAGGTTCAGGCGCACCGCGGCACCGCATATCTGCTGGTCTCGCACGACGACGGGGTGATCCGGCACATGAGCGATCGGGTGCACCGGCTCGCCGACGGCCTGCTCGCCGCGGAGGGATAGGCTGAGCACGTTCAACTTGTGAGGAGATGCCGTGTCGAATGTGCCTGCGGATCAGCTGGTCTGGATCGACTGCGAGATGACGGGGCTCGACGTCGACCGCGACGGTCTCTGCGAGATCGCCGTGATCGTCACCGACTTCGCGCTGCGACCGCTGCATCCCGGCTTCGAGCTCGTCATCAATCCCGGCCCCGACGCACTCGCGAACATGGGCGACTTCGTGCGCCGGATGCACACGGATTCCGGGCTGCTTCCTCGGATCGAAGCGGGCGTCGACATCGCCGAGGCCGAGCGGCAGGTCATCGCCTACGTCTCGCAGTTCGTGACCGCGGGCCGCAGGCCGCTCGTGGCCGGCAACACGATCGGCATGGATCGGCGCTTCATCACGAAATACCTGCCGGAGTTCGACGAACGCCTGCACTACCGCAGCATCGACGTCTCGACGATCAAGGAGCTCGCGCGCCAGTGGTACCCGGCCGCCTACTTCGGCTCGCCCGAGAAGCGCGGCGGCCACCGCGCGCTCGCCGACATCGCCGAGTCCATCCAGGAACTCGCCTACTTCCGCGAGGCCGTCCTGGTCGCAGGCCCGGGGCCCGACAAATCGGCGGCCGAAGGGATCGCCGCGAGCGTCGGCGAGATCTACTCGCCCCTCATCGACGGCCCCAGCCGATCCGAATGAGCTGACGCAGCACGCCCTCGTCGATGTCCTCCAGCGTCTTCACGTAAACGCAGCCCGCACCCTCCGTGTAGGTGCCGAGGCCGGGCAGCAGTTCGACGCCGGCGGGCAGATCCTTCAGCCCGTAGATCGACAGCTGCGCCTTCCGCGGCGAGAACCCCACCTTCGGCCAGTCCCCTCCGGTCGTCTCGAGCCGGAAGCTGCCGTACCCCACGATCGAAGGCCCCCACATCACCGGCTCCGCACCGGTGACCTCGCCGAAGATCTCGGCGAGCCGCAGCCCGTCCTCACGGCGACGCGCCGGGGCAGCGGCTTCGAGGAACTCCCGCACGTCGGCCCCGGTGGGTCTGGTCTTCTGCTCGGCCATGGGGCCATTCTCCCTCAGAAGGCCCGTCGGCGCACTCGAACCCCCGTCGACACGCCTCCAGGCGGCGGGCGGGCGATAGCCTAATACGATCCACCCAGGTCGTCGGGAGTGATCCTCCCATCATCAGGAGCGCCCGTGCCCCCTCTCTCTCCAGCCCGCCGCACCGCCGCGCTCATCGCGCTGTCGCTCGGCGGCTTCGGCATCGGCGTCACCGAGTTCGCCTCGATGGGCGTCCTGCCGAACATCGCCCAGGATCTCCTCCCCGGCTACGCGGACCACCCGGCGGCGGAGATCTCGCGCGCCGGCATCCTGATCACCCTCTACGCGCTGGGCGTAGTCATCGGCGCACCCGTCTTCGCGACGCTGGCCGCCCGCGCCTCGCAGACCCGGCTGCTCTTCTGGATGCTCGGCCTGTTCGTGTTCAGCTCGATCCTCACCTCGATCGCGCCGACCTTCGAGACGCTGGCGGCGGCCCGGTTCATCTCCGGCCTGCCGCACGCGACCTATTTCGGCGCGGCGTCGCTGCTCGCCGGCCGCATGCTCGGGCCCGGTGCGCAGGGTCGCGGCATCGCGTTCGTGATGGCCGGACTGCCCATCGCGAACATCATCGGCGTGCCCCTCGCGACCTGGATCGGCCAGTCCGTCCACTGGCGCGCCGCATACGTCCTCGTCGCCGTCATCTTCTCGATCACGCTCGTCCTCACCCTCCTCACGCTGCCCCGGATCCCGGGGGACCCGAGCCGCGGCGCCCGCAGCAGTCTCGCCGGTCTGCTCAACGTGCGCGTCTGGATCATGATCGCGCTCGCCGCCATCGGCTTCGGCGGCTTCTTCGCGGTCTACTCCTACGTCGCCGTCGTGACGACGAACGTGGCCGGCCTGCCCCCCGAGATGGTGCCGTGGGTGCTGGCGACGTTCGGCACAGGCATGACCCTCGGCAACTTCGTCGGCGGCTGGGCCGCCGATCGGAACACGCCTCGGACCATGCTGGTGGGCTTCATCACCTTCCTGGCCTCGCTGCTCCTCTACCTGGCGTTCGCCGCCAGCCCGATCGGACTCTTCGCCACCGTGTTCCTGATCGGCTTCACCTCCTCGGTGCTCATGCCCGCAACCCAGTCGCGCTTCATCCGGGTCGCGAACGAGGCTGCGCTGCTCGGCGCCGCGCTCAGCCACGCGTCGTTCAACCTGGGGAACGCGCTCGGCGCATGGTCGGGCGGCCTCGTGATCGCAGCGGGGCTCGGCTACCTCGCCCCTGCATGGGTCGGCGTCGGGCTCGGCGCGATCGGTCTGCTGCTGGTGCTGCTCAGCCTCGCCGTCTCGCGACACGACCGGAAGAACCTGCGGGACACGACGGGCATCCGCCTCCCCGATCCTGAGCAATCGCCCTGATCCCGGCCCGTTTCCGGCGATTTCCGCCTGACCCCACGATCCTCCGCTAGCCTGAAGAGGCTCCGACGAAAGGAATACTGATGGGATTCTTCAGCAAAGACGCGGCTTCGGCGCCGGGAGGCGACGGGGGCCTGGCTCCCCTCTCCAAGGACCGGGTCAAGGCCGGGCTCGAGCGCGAAGGATGGTCGTACGGCGTCGATTCCGACGGCGACATCGGGGGCGGCTGGGAATTCGCCTCCTTCTACTTCTTCGTCAACGGCAAGGATGACGAGCTGCTCTGCATCCGGGGCACCTGGCGCGGTCAGCTCGACTCCGCGGACCTCGGGAAGGCCATCGAGCTCTGCAACAACTGGAACGCCGAGAAGCTGTGGCCCAAGACGTACGCGCGTGCGGACGAGGAGGGCGTCGTCCGCCTGCACACCGAGCACAACGTGGACTACGAGCAGGGCATCACCGACGGACAGCTCAGCCAGCAGCTGATCTGCGCGGTGAACACCGGCATGTCGTTCTTCGAGAACCTGAATGAGAACTTCCCCGACGTGTGGGAGAAGTACAAGCCGGAGGACTGATCGCTCCAGTGTCAGATCGCTTCCAAGTCGACCTCGCCGGGATGGTCGATCTGCTCTCCCGGCACCTCTACTCCGGGCCGCAGGTCTATCTCCGCGAGCTGATCCAGAACGCCGTCGACGCCGTCACCGCGCGACGCGAGCTGGATCCCGAGGCGCCCGATCGCATCCGACTGCGGGTGGACGCGGGCGCCGATGACGGCCGGCCGGTGCTCGAGGTGACCGACACGGGAATCGGGCTGACCGCCGACGAGGCGGCCGAGCTGCTGGCCACGATCGGGCGCTCGTCGAAGCGCGACTCGACGCTCGGCCTCGGCCGCGCCGAGTTCATCGGTCAGTTCGGGATCGGGATGCTCGCGGCGTTCATGGTCGCTGACCGGATCGAGGTGCGTTCGCGGTCGGCACGACCGGACTCCCGCCCGATCCTCTGGGAGGGGCGGGCCGACGGCACCTTCGACGTGGCGGAGGCCGCGGAGGGGCAGGATGCGCCGATCGGCACGACGGTCCGCCTGACGGCCAGGGCGGACGCCGCGCACTGGCTCTCCGCCGAGACGGTACTCGCACTGGCGACCGAATACGGATCGCTGCTGCCCTTCGACCTCGCGGTGCGGGTGCCCGTCGAGGGGTCGGATCCCGCCTGGCGACGGATCACGGAGACCCAGTTGCCGTGGCGCGTCGAATACCCCGGCCCCACGGTTCGCGAACGCGCGCTCGCCGAGTACTGCGAGCGGACCTTCGGCTTCACGCCGCTCGGACACATCGACCTCGATCTGCCTCTCGCCGGCGCGAGCGGGGTCGCGTTCATCCTGCCCCAGGCGGTATCCCCCGGCTCCGGGCAGCACCGGGTCTACATGAAGCGGATGCTGCTCGGGCCGCGCGTCGACCGCGTGCTCCCCGAGTGGGCGTTCTTCGTCCGCGCAGTGCTCGACACCGACGCGCTCTCCCCCACCGCCTCCCGGGAGCAGCTGCACGACGACGAGGTGCTGCTCGGCGTGCGCGAGTCGCTCGGCGGTCAGATCAAGCAGTGGGCGCTGAGCACCCTGGGGATGCCGTCGAAGCTGGCTCACGACGTGATCTCGACCCACCATCTGGCGTTGCGGGCGCTCGCGCTCACCGACCCGGAGATGCTCGATCTCGTCGCCTCGATCCTCCCGTTCGAGACCACCGACGGTCCGATGACGCTTGCCTCCGTGCGCGAGAGCCACGGCGAGATCGTCTTCACGACGACGACCGAGGCCTATCGGCGGGTCGCGGCCGTCGCCCGGGCTCAGGGCCTCGTCGTCGTGAACGCCGGCTACGTCTACGACTCGGACGTGATGGAGCGCCTCGGCCGTCGCGAGGGCTGGACGGTGCGCGAGCTCGACAGCGCCGACCTGGTGCAGGTGCTGGCGCTGCCCGGCCTCGAGCGCGAGCTCGAGGTGGCCGCGGCCGTCGCCGAGGCCCGAGACCTGCTGGAGCCGGACGACTGCGATGTCATCGTGCGGAGCTTCTCGCCGGAATCGGTCCCCGCGATCCTGCTGCGCGACGCCGAGGGCGAGCATCGTCGCGACCTGAATCGCGAACGCGAGGCCGCGCCCGGTCTCTGGAGCGGCCTGCTCGATTCCTTCGCCGAGGAACGCCGAGCGCGCACGCGCACGCTCGTCCTCAACGACGATTCCGACGTCGCCCGCAGGCTGCTCTCGGCGCCCGCCGGCGAAGTCTTCTCGGCCGGACTGCGCTCCCTGTACCTCTCGGCCGTCATGCTCTCCGGCGAGGGGCTGCGGGCTGCGGAGTCGACGGCGCTCTCGGGCGCGCTCGGCGTCCTGCTCGATTCCGCGCTGAGTCCTGCACTGCGCGCAGATGCCGATCCGGACCCCGCACCAGAGGAGAACCAGTGAGCCCGACGGTCGAGCGCGAACTGCGCGACATCCGCAACATGCCCTACGGCACCGCCCGGATCTCGGCGGCCGAGGCGATCACTCGCCGGATCGAGGCCGAGGGGCCGCGCGGCAGCCTGCCCGAGGCGCTGCTCGATCTCGTCGAGGCGTACACATTCGCCGGCGAGGGCGCGAAGTCCTTCGTCGCCTTCGCACGGACGCTGCGGCTCTGGGACGAGAGCCCCGAGCTCTTCGACGAGGGCGATGAACGCAACCTCTTCTGGGAATTCAAGTGGGTCGCCGGCGATCTGCCCGACTACCCGCAGGTGCGCGCGGAGCAGGCGGAGGCCTTCCTCGCCGACATGGAGCGCCGCTTCGACCTCGCCGGGCACGGGCTCTCCTCCGTGCGCATGTCGCGTTTCCGCTGGGCCTGGCACGCCGGGCGCCCCGACGCCGAGGAGCAGCGGCTGGCCTGGATCACCGGGCTGCGGGACGAGTTCGAGGACTGCCGGGCCTGCACCATCGGCCAGCAGGTCGACTTCTTCACCGAGACGGGACGCCACGCGGAGGCGGTGGAGCTCGGTCTCACGCAGGACTCGAAGTGCAATCTCGAACCGGCCCGCACCTATCACTCGCTCGCACTCTCTGCGCTGCTGAACGGCGACCCGGAACTGGCCGAGCGCTCCTTCCAGCAGGCGATGGCCACGGTCGAGGGCGGTCGCGACGGCAGCGACGGGCTCGACACCGAGCACGGGCAGGGATTCGAGATGCTCGCGCGCGGCGGCCGCCTCGAGCGCGCACTGCGCAAGCTCCGCAACGACTATCCGGGACTGCTGACGAAGGGTTCGACCCCGCTCTTCCACCTGAGGTTCCTGCTGGGGGTGCTTGCCGGGCTTTCCGCGAACCTCGACCGCGGGAGCACCGAGACGGGTCTGCAGCGACCCGAATGGGCGACGCTCGCCGAGCTGCACGCCTGGGTGCTGACCGAGGCCGAGCCGATCGCGAGGCGGATCGACGAGCGGAACGGGACCGACATGTACGCCCGTCTGCTGGAACGGGCACTCGCCGCCACCCGTGCGGAGCAGCAACTGCCCGAGATCTCGCTGGAGTTCGCGGCGGATCTGTCGGCATCGGTCTCCGGGCCGGGGTCCGGTGCCGGTCCCTCGTCCGACGAGCGCATCCCGGCGGGTACCGGCGGCGATGCCGTATCCGACACCGGATCCGCTGGGTTTCAGCGTGCCGAGGAGCTCGCGCTCCGCAAAGACTTCGGAGCCGCGGCCCGAGCCTATGCCGATGCTGCCGAGGCCCTCGAGCAGGAGGGGTGGATGGAGCGCGCCGGACTCGCCTACGCTGAGGCGGCGCAGTGCGCGGCGCTCGCGGGCGAGGAGGAGGCCGCTCACACGCTGTTCGGCGCCGCCGTGCCCCGGATGCGCTCGGGCGGCGCCGATGACGAGGCGATGACCGCGGTGCTCGGTGCGTGGGCTCCGGTCGCCGCGCGGATGGCCGATCCCGAGGCGCAGTTGCGGGCCACCGCCGAAGAGCTCGAGCGGTACGACGGCTTCGATCCTTCGGGCTTGAGCGAAGAACTCGCGGAGCGTCGACGCGCCGAGTGGTCGCGCCGCAGGGCTCAGTTGCGCGACACGCTCGCGCGTTCGATCGCGGCCGCGGACCCGGCTCGGCGGATGCCGCCGTTCAGCATCGAGCGTGCGATCTCCGAGGCGGGGCTCGCCGGCGAGGAGTTCGCGCAGCTCGGTCTCGTCTTCGACGCCGCGCACGCCTTCTGGGCGGCCGGTCGGGCGCAGCGTGAGATCGGCGACACCGCCGGCGCGATCTGGTCGCTCGAGTCGGCGTTCGAGGGCTTCGGCGCGGTGCGGCGGCGCGAGGATCGCGCGAACGCGGCCGGCGAGCTCATCGAGCTCCTGCGCGAAACCGGCCAGGCCGACCGCGCCGAGGAGATCGTCGCTCAGCTCTAGGACGCGCTTCCGGGTCGTGAACGGGTAGCCGGACCTGCCGCCGTACCCGGCTCGGCGGTCACCAGCGCGATGAGCCGGCGATTGAGCAGTGTCACGATCGCGATCGTCACCACGGCGCCGAGCAGCAGCGACGTGGCCTCGCCTGCGCTGAGCACGCCCATGGTCTGTCCGAGCGCCGCAGCCCCGACGGGCACGCCGAGCTGCGCGGCGGTCGACGCCGCGATGGGCCAGGGCTGGCGGGTCAGCGCTCCGAGGCTGTGCGCGGCGACCGCGGCGAGGCCCAGCACCACACCAAGCCAGATCGCGGCCGGGTCCTCGAGTAGGCGCCGCAGATCGAGCGATGCCCCCAGCCACACGAAGAAGATCGGCCCCAGGAAGCCCTCGGTGATCGCGAAGGTCTGATCGCCCACCCGCCGGGGTTCGCCGACGGCCGAGACCGCGAGACCCATCGCGAAGCCGGCGAGCATGACGGAGACGTGCATGGTCGAGGCGATCGCCGCGAGCGCGAAGAGCATCGCGAGATTGATCCTGAGTTCCATGGCGAGGCCGCGCCGCTTGCTGACGCTGTGGATCCGCTCGCGCAGCCCCGAGCGCTCGATCCAATTGAGCACGAGGAAGAACGCCCCGGCCACCGCGAGCACGGCCAGCGCCCCCAGCGCGGATCGCCCGACATGTGCGGGATCCAGCACGAAGGGCACCAGGATGATGCAGAGCGCATCCGCGATCGCCAGCTGCGCGAGCATCTCGAGCCCGGGTTTGCTGGTCACCGGCGTGCCGCCGAGCGCCGGGAGCACGATCGATGCCGAAGAGGAGGCGATGAGCACCGCGTAGAGCACGCCGTGACCCGTGCCGAAGAACACGGCGATCCCGAGCCCGAGCGGCACCGCCACGATCGCGATGCCGACCGCCCGCAGCGCACCGGCCAGGAGACCGCTCAGCATCGCCTTCTGCCGGATCGGCACATGACTGCCGGCCACGAACATGACGAGCGCGAACCCGATCTGGGCGAGGAATCCGAGGATCGGCTCGTCGGGATCGATCACCGAGAACCCGCTTCTCCCCAGGAAGATGCCGACGATGAGTTCACCGATCACCACGGGGACGCGCACGGAGCGGCCCAGGCTGACCACCGGGCCGATGATCGCCACCGCGCAGATCAGTGCGAGCAGTGCAAAGCTCATCGTGCCTCCCGCTCTCGGCCTGCATCCTGGCACGAGCCTACGCCCGCACGACGACGTGCCGCGCCTGCGCGGGATCCGACCCGGTGCGTGCCATGATTGACACACGCAGAGCAGATCCGCTCTGCGCTCTTTCGGCGAGACGAGGAATTCGGACTGTGTTCAGGCGTATGGGGGCCGGGAGATGGGGCGGTATCGTCGCCGCGCCCTTTCTGATCACGACGCTCTGCGTCATCGCATACGCCATCTCCTCCCTCATCGTGGATCCGCCCGGGTCGTGGACGCTGGTCCTCACCGTCATCGCGGGCGTCGCCATCAGCAGCGGGCTCATGATCCCGCTCGGTCACGGATCGAACTTCCCGACGGTGGGGGTCTCGATCGCGATGCTCGCCATCGAGCCGCTCGACGGTGAGCCGTTCCTGGGCGTGTGCATCTGGACCGTCGGCATTCTGGTCAGCCAGATCGTACGAACCCGAAGCCTCCTCACGTCACTTGTGGTGACCGGCCTCGCCGCGGTGAGCGCCTTCGCGTTCGTGGCGATCCAGGATCCGTTCCGACACTTCGACGCCTGGCTCCTGCCTCTGTTCCTGGTCGCCACGACCGCGTACTATCTGGTCTTCCTCACCGGACAGTGGATCTTCGAGTGGCTGCGCACCGACATGCCCGCTTTTCCGAGCCTGCGCTCACTGAACGCCCCCCGATTCGGCCTGGTCATCCTCGGCGTCGCGCTCACCGCGACGGCCATGAACTACGTCGATCGCCTGCTCATCCCCTGGCTCGACAACGAGGCGGCGAGCCGCCGCTCTCCCTTCGTCGTGCTGCTCGCCGCGTCGATGATCTATCTCTTCGTCCAGCGGGCGCGATACTCCGCGAGCGAGGATCGGCTGAGCGCGCTCGTCGATGCCGCGATCGAGCTGCCGCGCGAGACCGGTGACGACCTCAGCCTGGCTCTGCAGAGCCGTGCTCGCTTCATCGTGAAGGCGGACGAGGTATCGATCCGGGACCTTCCGCCGGAGGACGAGGAGATCGGCGCCCGGCTGACCCTGGTGCCGGGCCGCGAGCAATACCTCATCGCGTCGCGCGGCGTCGCCGGGTCCCTCTTCTCCCGCGAGGACGAGCGCGCGCTCAACTCCGTCGCGCACGTCGCGAGCGAGGCCGCGCGCACCCAGGACGAGGTGCTGCTCCTCGAGCGACGGGCGAACACCGACGCGCTCACCGGCCTGCCGAACTACGGCGCGTTCCAGAAGGCGCTGGTAGAGGCGAACGAGAATCGCCTCTACCACGAGGGCATCGCCCTGCTCTTCATCGACCTCGACGACTTCAAG
>CAMFIY010000016.1 GCA_945952575.1 uncultured Leucobacter sp. | reverse complement strand
CGCCCGCCCGGCGGAAGATGTGTGCGATGGTCCGAGCAATACTCGGACGCAATTACTCGGCTGCGGGGGCCTCAGCCGCGGGGGCCTCAGCGGCCTCAGCTGCGGGGGCCTCAGCGGCCTCAGCTGCGGGGGCCTCAGCGGCCTCTTCAGCAACCTCGGCAGCAGCCTCAGCCTCGACGGCGACCTCGACGGCGGCCTCAGCCTCGTCAGCCTTGACCTCTGCGTTCAGGAGCTCGACCTCCCACTCGGCGAGCGGCTCAGCAGCAGCCTCGTCGCCCGAGCTCTTCTGGTGGCGCTCCATGAGACCCTCAGCGGCGGCGTCGGCGATCACGCGGGTGAGCAGCGCGACCGAGCGGATCGCGTCGTCGTTGCCCGGGATCGGGTAGGTGACCTCGTCGGGGTCGCAGTTCGTGTCGAGGATGGCGATCACGGGGATGCCGAGCTTCTTCGCCTCGTCGATCGCGAGGTGCTCCTTCTTGGTGTCGACCACCCAGAGCGCCGACGGCGTCTTCGTCATGTGACGGATGCCGCCGAGCGACTTCTGCAGCTTCTCGAGCTCGCGCTTCTTGAGCAGCAGCTCCTTCTTGGTGAAGCCGCTGGTGCCGCCCTCGAAGTCGAGCTGCTCGAGCTCCTTCATACGCTCGAGGCGGCTGGTGACAGTCTGGAAGTTGGTCAGCAGACCACCCAGCCAGCGCTGGTTCACGTAGGGCTGGTTCACGCGAGCGGCCTGCTCGGCGATGGCCTCCTGCGCCTGCTTCTTGGTGCCGACGAAGAGGATGTTGCCGCCGCGGGCGACGGTCTGCTTCACGAAGTCGTAGGCCTCATCGATGTAGTGCAGCGACTGCTGCAGGTCGATGATGTAGATACCGGCGCGCTCGGTGAAGATGAAGCGCTTCATCTTCGGGTTCCAGCGGCGGGTCTGGTGTCCGAAGTGGACGCCGCTGTCGAGCAGCTGGCGGATGGTGACGACGGCCATGGCCGTTCTCCTGTTCTGCGCCCCCGATGGGCACGCTATTGCGGTTGCTTTTCGTAGGCGGATGCCCCGAAACCTAGTGCCTCGGACGCCACCACCGGAACAGCAAGAAGCCGATCCGGACCGTTGGGGGCGAGCCGCGGTGTTGAGCCACCGTGCAGGCACGCGAAGTCACCTCTTGCGAGGTGCCGTACCAGTGTAGCACCAGGATCGGGGCCGGGTCGCGAGTTCGGGGTTCTGCGCTCACAGGCAGCCGGTCCCAGCTGTCGAGCCGAGTTCTCCACAGATTCGCGGGCATCGGCCTCGGGACGACGCTCCTCGTGACATCTTCGTCAGCATGAGGATCCTTCACCGCCTGCTCAGCGCCGTCGTCGCGCTCGCGCTCTGGTTTCCGCCCCTCGGGGTGCCGCTGCACGTGTCCGCGCCGTACTCGCTGCCCGAGGGACGCTATCGTGCCGGGCATCGCGGTATCGACCTCCCGGTCGGAGCCGGCGGAGGGGCCGGCGAGGAGGTGCGCTCCCCCGCTGCCGGAACGGTGTCCTTCGTCGGTACGGTGGCGGATCGCCCGGTGTTGTCGATCCGCGTCGATGAGCGCACCGTGTTCTCGCTCGAGCCGGTCGAGAGCGAGCTGCGCGTCGGTGACGCGGTGGGGCAGGGCCTGATCGTCGGCACGATCCCGGATTCCGATGGCGCCGGCGGGCACTGCGCCGCCGCCTGCCTGCACCTGGGCGTCCGTGTCGACGGCGCCTATGTCAACCCGCTGCGCTTCCTGCGCCCGCGCCCCGTGCTGCTGCCGTGGTGAGCAGGCGGCTCCGCGGGCCGTTCGGGCCCGCTTCGCGCAGTCCTGCGCTCCCGACGGGACGGCCGATGCGTCGAGGCCGGGCGAGCGTCCCCGCTGCTTCCCCTTCCGCTCAGGCGCGAGGATGCGCCTGACGGTAGGTCTGCGCAAGGCGCTCGGTGGAGACGTGCGTGTAGACCTGGGTGCTGGCGAGGCTGGCGTGTCCGAGCAGCTCCTGGACGACGCGGAGATCTGCGCCGCCGTTGAGGAGATGGGTGGCCGCGGTGTGGCGCAGCGTGTGCGGTCCGCGAGGGCCGCTGCCCGGCTCCTGTTCGAGTTCGCGGGCGACGAGTCGGTAGACCGAGTGGCTCGCGAGCGAGGCACCGCCGTTTCCGAGGAAGAGCGTCTCGGGGCGTTGTCCGGCGCGGGCCGGCAAGGCGGGTCTGGCTCGTTCGAGATAGTCGGGCAGCGCGAGTGCCGCCGGTGCGCCGAGCGGCACGACACGCTCTTTATCGCCCTTTCCGATGACGCGAACGGTACGTTCACGCAGGTCGAGCCCGCTGAGCGGCAGCCCGCACAGCTCGGAGACGCGCAATGCGGTGGCGTAGAGGAGTTCGAGCACCGCGCGGTCGCGGATCTCGGCGGGGTCGCCGCCGCGTGCGCGCGCTTCGGCGCGGCTGAGGATCTGCCCGATCTGGTCCTCGCTGAGGACGCGGGGAAGCGGGCGGGCCTTCTTCGGGGCGCGAAGCCGTGCGGCCGGGTTCGCCGGGACGAGCCTGCGGTGTTCGAGCCAGTTGCCGAAGGATTTGAGCGTGGCGACGTTGCGAGACAGCGTTCCCTGGGCCAGGCCGCGTTCCTGCCGCTCCCAAAGCCAGGCGCGGAGCAGTTCGAGATCGATCAGGTCGACGTCGAGCGGATCGGAGGAGCTCTCCTCGTCCGAGTCCGGACCGTCGGCGTACTCGGCGAAGTCGAGCAGGTCTCTGCGATACGCCTTGACCGTGTGGGGCGAGTAACCGTACTCGAACTCCACAGTCGTGAGGTATCCCTCGATCGCCTCGTCCAATCGCATACTCTCATTTTCCGCGTACGAAGCCCCACATGCCCTCCGGATCCCCCGGCGAGTCGCCCCGCTGCACCCGTCCGAGCAACTCGAGCTCGGCGAGTGCGCCCTGTGCATCGGCGATGCTCACCCCGGCCCTGCGGGCGACCTCGTGCTCGGCCCGCCCACCGCGCAGCGGCAACGCGTCGAGCACTCGTTCGTGCATCGGCGGTGTCCGCGGACCGGTCCCGCCGCCGGATACGGTGCGACCGCCGGGTCCTGAATCGACATCGCCTGCACCCGGCCGGTCCGGCAGGTCGGGCTGTTCATCGAATCCGAGCAGCTCACAGGCCTCTTGCGCGTTCGTGACGAGCGCGGCATCGTACTCGCGGATCAACAGGTGGCAGCCCGACGATGCCGCCGAGGTCACCGGACCCGGCACGGCACCCAGCGCCCGCCCGAGGGTGGCGGCATGGCCTGCCGTGTTGATGGTGCCGGACCGCACTCCGGCCTCGGTGACCAGGGTCGCCGGAGAGAGCGCGGCGATCAAGCGGTTTCGGCTTCTGAACCTCCACTTGGTCGGTGCCGCACCCGGAACCATCTCGGCGCAGACCAGCCCTTCGCGCCCGATCCGTTCGAGCAATGAATCGTGCGCCGCCGGATATGGCCGGTCGGCCCCGCCTGCGAGCACGGCGACCGTCGGCGTTCCGGCGGCGAGCGCGGTGCGATGCGCGACCGCGTCGATCCCGTAGGCGGCTCCGGAGACGATGGCGAGTCCGAGCCGACCGACGCCTTCCACGATCTCGGCGGTGATGTGGCTGCCATAACCGGTCGCCGCACGGGCTCCGACGACCGAAAGCGCAGGCGCAGTGAGCAGGCTCGATTCTCCGCGCGTCCAGAGCGCGATCGGAGCGTGGACCCCGAGATCCTCGAAGGAGGTCGGCCAAAGCCCGGTGCCCGGCGCGACGACTCTGAGCCCGTGGGCAAGTGCTCGATCGATGTCCGCTACGGTCGCCCCACGATCGAGTCGGGGCAGCCAGCGGTCCACCGCGTCCGTCGCCGTGCGGATCGCGAGTTCGAGACCCGCAGCGCGCGCGCATGACACTACGCCTTTCGGCGTCTCGCCCTCCACCAGCAGTCGTAGAGCAGGCCCCGCCCCGAGCGCGGCGATCAGGGCTCCCGCTGTCCCGTCGCCGGGTTCCGCCAGCCTGGACCACGCCACCCGGGCCAACAGCCCATCCGCGTCTTCCTGCGATATCTCAGCCGATTCCGCACCATCCGGCACCGCACGCAGTCGGGCGAGCTTCGTCCGCAATTCGGGCTCGGCGCGCAAGCGCGCAACGGATCTCACGGTGCTCACAGCCCCGCCCCGCCGCGGAGTGCGAGTGCCCGAGCCAACTCGTGTCGCCCTGGTTTCTCCTTACCCGCGAGGTCGGCGATGGTCCACCCGACTCGGAGCGCACGATCGTAGCCGCGCATGGTCAACGAGCCCCGGGCCAGGGCTCGATCGAGCACCGAGGTCTCTTCGCCGTCCAATCGTGCCTCGGATGCCCGCAACCAGCTCCCCGGGACCTCGGCGTTGACTCGCCAGGGCGTGCCCGCCAGGCGTTCGGCTGCCCGGGCTCGCGCCTCCGACACCCGCCGCCGCAGTCTTTCGCTCGTCGCACGGCCTTCCTCCGGCTCGGCGGGCAGTGCGCTCGATATCCGGCGCACCGTGAGCCGCAGGTCGATCCGGTCCGCGAGGGGACCCGAGATCCTCCCCAGATACCGGGTGCGCACGATCGGAGTGCAGCGGCACTCGAGAGCGGTGTCGGGCGAGCCGGCGTTCCCGCACGGGCAGGGATTCGCCGCGAGTACCAGCTGAACGCTCGCGGGCAGTACCGCTCGCATCTTGGCGCGATGGATCTCGACCGTTCCGCTCTCGAGCGGCTGGCGCAGCGCATCGAGCACCGTGCCTGCAAATTGAGGGGTCTCGTCAAGGAAGAGCACGCCGTGACACGCGCGGGTGACCGCTCCCGGCCGCACGGAGCCGCCGTCCCCACCGCCGATGATCGACACCGCCGAGGCCGTATGATGCGGGCTCTCGAACGGCGGCCTGGTGACCAGCTCGGTGAGCGGTTTCCCGCCGAGCGAGGCGATGCTGCTGGCGACGATCTGCTCCTCGGCGGTGAGGTCGGGAAGGATCGTGGGCAACCGGGTCGCCAGGAGCGTCTTGCCCGCGCCCGGCGGGCCGATCATGGAGAGGTTGTGCCGACCGGCCGCAGCCACCACCAGCGCCTCGAGCGCTTCGGGCTGTCCGATCACCTCCGCCATGTCCACGCTCCGTGCCGAGACCGTTTCATGCACCTCATGCGAACCGGGCGGACCGATCCGCCATCCTTCGGATTCGCCGCGATACCAGGCGAGCGCCCCGGACAGATCCTGCACTGCGATCACCTCGATCCCGGGCACCAGAGCCGCCTCCCGGGCACAGCTCTCCGGCACCATCACGCGCTCGAACCCCAGACTGCTCGCGGCCAGCACCGCGCTGAGGAGACCCGGCGGCCTGCGGAGCACGCCGTCGAGCCCGAGCTCGCCGAGGTGCACGACATGCGGCATCCGCTCGCCGGGAACGCGTTTCGCGGCCGCAGCGATCGCCAGCGCGATGGCCAGATCGAAGCTCGAGCCCTGCTTCGGCAAGGAAGCGGGCGAGAGGTTGACTAGGACGAAGCGGTTCTCCGGGGCCACTCCTGCGCGCTGCGTCGCGAGCCGCACGCGCTGCTTGGCCTCGGCGAGTGACGCGTCCGGGAGCCCGATGATGGCCATTCCGGGCAATTGATTGGAGAGCGCTGCCTCGACGAGCACCGGGGTGCCCTCGAGACCGGTCAGTGCGATCGCGGCCACGCGCGCGACGAAGTTCCCGCCCTTCATGCGATGCCCTGGAGATGGTGGATGCTGGGCTCCCGACCGGGGCGCAGCACGATGCCGACCGCATCGATCCGCAGCACGCTCGCCCTCGGCTGTCGTTCGCGGACCCAGCTGAGCAGCAATCGACGCAGCCGCTTCGCCTTCCACACGGTGATCGCCTCGAGCGGATGGCCTGCCGCCGTGCTGCTGCGGGTCTTCACCTCGACCGCGACGATCTCCCGCCCGTCCTTGACGACGAGATCGAGCTCGCCCTCTCGGCCATTGCGCCAGTTGCGATCCAGCAGCAGGTATCCCAGGCCTTCGAGATACTCGGCGGCGAGCGCCTCACCCTGTGCGCCGAGGCTTCGATTGTGGGCGGCGCCGGGCTCGGTTCGTTGCGCCTGTCGGCGGTGCGCCGATGCTGTGTCGTTCATGCGACCAGCCTGGCCGGATCGCGCGGGCTGTGCGGCCGATCCGGCGAATCTGTGGAGAACTTGCGCAAACGGCGTTTTCAGGCCATCTGTGAGCGCAGAAGCTGGAGCAAAAAACCGCAGATGAGCAGAGAAGAACTCCCTCAACCCGCACCCACCCGAGTACAGGCGTGCAGACGCTAGTCGTCGATCGAGAGCTCCTGGGGCAGTTTGAACTCGCGCGCGGTGAGCTCCTCGACGTTGACGTCCTTGAACGTCAGCACGCGCACCGACTTCACGAAACGGTCAGCCCGATAGACGTCCCAGACCCAGACATCGCTCATGGTCAGCTCGAAGTAGAAATCGCTCCCCGCGTTCTGCTGCCGCAGGTCGACCTCGTTGGCCAGGTAGAAGCGACGCTCGGTCTCCACGACGTAGCGGAATTGACCGACGATATCGCGGTATTCACGGAACAGCGAAAGCTCGGCTTCTCGCTCGTAATCGTCCAGGTCGTCTTCGTTCATCGATTCCATCTTACGCGCCTCGCGGCACGCCGTTTCCGACTTGACACGTTCGAACATATGTTCGAATATGTCTCCATGAACCAGCTCGCGACCGTCCGCTCGCTGCAGCAGCGCATCACCGAGATGCAGCCGCTGCGGTTGGACGAGCGCGCGCTGCCGACTCCTCCCGAGCTGCGGGGGTTGCTCCCCGGGGGCGCGCTCCGCCGAGGTTCGGTCACCACCGTGCAGGGCTCGCTGCAGCTCGGGCTGGCGCTGCTCGCGGCAGTCTCCGCATCGGGCGCCTGGTGCGGGGTGATCGGCGTCCCGGAACTCGGGATCGAAGCGACGGCGGATCTCGGGCTGTCGCTCGAGCGTCTGGTACTGGTGCCATCGCCCGGCACGCACGGGCTCGGGATCGCGGGGACGCTGAGCGAGGTGCTGAGCGCGGTGCTGATCCGGCCATCGGGCGAGCCCCGGCCCGACGAGGCGGCACGGCTCGCCGCTCGGCTGCGGGATCACGGCGCGACCCTCGTGGTTCTCGGACCCTGGCAGGGGGCCGAGGGGAATCTGCGGGTGACTGCTTCGCGTTGGTCCGGGCTGGGGTTCGGCCACGGCATGCTCCAGACCCACGACCTCACGGTCGAGTCGCGGGATCGGCGCGGCCCGATGCGGCATCGGGTTCGCTTCGCCGGAGGGAGGCTGCAGCCATGTTGAGCAGCGGGCCGGAGCGAGTCATGGTGCTCTGGATCCCCGAGCTCGACGAGGAGTTGCTGCGCAGTGCTCAGGCCGACGAAGCACGGCGCGGTCGACGACCGCGCACGCAAGAGGAACCCGGGCTCGCCGAGGAACGCGGGCGTCGCTGGGAGCAGCTGCTGCGCAGCGTCGAGGAGCTGATACCCGGGATCGAATCGATACGGGGCGGGTTGTGCGCCGCTCGGGCGCGCGGCGCCGCGCGCTACTACGGCGGCGAAGCGGATGCCGCAGCAGCGCTCATCATCTGCGTCTCCGCACACGGGATCGCCGCGGCGAGGGTCGGGATCGCGAGCGGCCGCTTCGCCGCGGAGCAGACGGCTCGGGCCGCCGAGGGAGATCCCGGGATCGATGCGCCTTCCCCCGGCGTGCGCATCGTCCCGGATGACGCGACCGCCCGCCTGCTCGCGCCGCTACCGGTCGGGCGCGCCGCCGGCGAGGGCCTCGCCGAGGTGCTGTTGGGACTCGGCATCCGCACTCTGGGGGCGTTCGCCGCACTGCCGGAGTCCGCAGTGCGTGAACGATTCGGTCCGCTCGGGATCGCTGCGCACCGGCGGGCACGCGGACAGGCTGCGGCTCACGCGCCCGAAGTGCTCCCCAGGGAACCGGTGCGGGATCTGACAGTGCGTCTCTCGTTCGAGCCCCCGCTCGACGGAACGGATCAGCTCGCGTTCGCCTGCAGCGCACCGGCGGAGCGATTGATCCGCGAGCTCGTCGAGCGCGGGCTCGTCTGCACCGAACTTCGCGTCGAGCTCAGCGACGACATCGGCATACGGCACGAACGGCAATGGGCGCACCCGACACGATTCACCACGGCCGATGTCGTGAACCGCGTGCGCTGGCAGGCCGGCGCTCTGCCACGCGACCCGGAACGGGGTGGAGCGGGCATTGCCGAAGTCGTGTTCACTCCGATACGCACCGCGCGAGCCTCCGAACACGAGCCCGGCCTCTGGAGCACAGCGCCGGACGAGCGCGTGCACCACCACCTCAGTCGCGTGCAGAGCCTGCTCGGGCATGAGGGTGTCGGCACCGGAGAGCTCACCGGCGGGCGGTTGAGTTCCGATCGGCAGCGACTGGTCGCGTGGGGGACGAGGCCGATCTCCCAACGATCTCGCACCGGCCCCTGGCCCGGCCGTCTGCTGGGTGCCGCGCCGAGCGCAGTGTTCCCCGAAGCGCGGATGGCGGTGCTGTTGGACCGCTCCGGTGTCGCCGTCAGGATCGACGACGAGCAGCTGCTGAGCGCAGAGCCGGCCAGGCTCGGCGTGGCCGGGCGGATGCTGGCGGCGGAGGTGTGCGGGTGGTCGTCGCCGTGGCCGCTGCGCGAACGATGGTGGCGCGGCCGGGATCGAGGAAGCGGTGCCGCGCACGGCTCTGCACGCGATGCCGCATCCCGCTCACCAGACGAACCCGGACGAGGATCCGTGCGGGACGCACCGCCGGATCCGGCTCAGGAGCCTGCACCGGACGCCCGTCTTTATCGCGTGCAACTGGTTCTCGATGACGGGGACGCCTGGCTGCTGAGATATGAGGCCGACCGCGGCTGGGCGGCAGAGGCCCACTACGCCTGACCGCATCCTCGGGCTACGGCATCCGCGGCTGGAGGGTGAGACGAAAGGAGGTCCGAGTCATGGGGTGGCACAACCCCGCGATCTCCTGGGGCGAACTCGAGCGGATCCTCTCCGGCCGCAAACCGGGGCCGGAGAGGACGACGGCGCAGAGGGGCACCGGGCGCGCGAGCACTCAGGAAGCCGAACAGGCAGCAGCCGCAGCAGCTGAAGCCCGCAAGACCCACCCCTATGCCGAGCTGCATGTGCACAGCCACTACAGCTTCCTCGACGGCGCAAGCTCACCCGAAGCTCTGATCGCGGAGGCTGCGGGATTAGGGCTGACGGCGCTCGCGATCACCGACCACGACGGACTGCAGGGCGCCGCCGACTTCGCCGAGGCGGCGACCGATCATCCGGAGCTCGAAACCGTCTACGGTGCGGAACTCTCGCTCGGGCTCGACGCCCCCCAGCTCGGCGCGGCGGACCCGCAGGGCACGCACCTGCTGCTGCTCGCACAAGGAGTGAGCGGCTACCATCGCCTCGCCTCGGCCATCACCGACGGGCAGCTCGCGGGCGGCGAGAAAGGACGCCCGGTCTACGACCTCGAGGCGCTGGCAGCGAAGAGTTCCGGCGAGTGGGCCGTGCTCACCGGGTGCCGGAAGGGAGCCGTGCGACGCGCGCTCGACTCCGTCATCGACGGATCCGCGAACCGCAGCGACGGAGAAGCGGGCGCCCGTGCAGCATTGGAGCGGCTGACCTCGCTGTTCGGACACGATCGTGTGTTCGTCGAGCTCACCGACCATGGGCATCCCGGGGACGATACCCGCAATGATCTCCTCGCGGCACTCGCGACCGAAGCGCATCTGCCCACTCTCGCCACTGGCGCCGTGCACTACGCGACCGCCGAGGAGGCGCCGCTCGCCGAGGCGATGGCGGCGATCCGCTCGCGACGCAGTCTCGACGAGCTCGACCCCTATCTGCCCGCGAGCGGCGCAGCCCACCTGCGCTCCGGTGCGGCCATGTATCGTCGCTTCGCCCGCCACCCCGCAGCTGTCGCCCGTGCAGCGCTGCTCGGCCGCGAGCTCGCCTTCCCGCTGCGCGCGGCTCGCCCGAAGCTGCCGAAGCTCGATGTCCCCGATGGGCACACCCTGAACAGCTGGCTGCGCGAGCTCGCCTACCGCGGCGCGGAGAGCCGCTACGACATGGGCGATCCCCGGGTGAGGACGAAGGTCGAGGCCCGGCTCGAACGGGAGCTGTCGCTCATCGAGGAGAAGGACTTCCCCGGCTACTTCCTGATCGTGCACGACATCGTGGAGTACGCCCGCAGCCTCGGCATCCTCTGCCAGGGGCGCGGATCCGCTGCGAGCTCGGCGGTCTGTTACGTACTCCGCGTCACCGAGGTCGACGCGATCTTCTACAACCTGCCGTTCGAACGCTTCCTCAGCAGCATGCGCGACGAGGAGCCCGACATCGACATCGACTTCGAGAGCGGGCAGCGAGAAGAGGTGATCCAGTACGTCTACGAGAAGTACGGCCGGCGCAACGCCGCCCAGGTCGCGAACGTGATCAGCTACCGGCCGCGCAGCGCCATCCGGGACGCGGCCAAGGCGCTCGGCTACTCCCCTGCGCAGCAACTGAGACTCGCGAAACTGGCTGAACGCTGGGGCGAGATGCCGCTGCCGGATCCGGCGCCGGGCGCCAGCGACGAGCCTCGGGAGGACGAGGTTCCCGCAGACGTCCGCCGACTCGCCGACGGCCTGATGCGAGGGCCCCGGCATCTCGGCATCCACTCGGGCGGCATGGTGCTGACCGAGCAGCCGGTCGGCGAGGTCTGTCCGATCGAGCACGCGCGAATGCCGAATCGCACCGTGCTGCAGTGGGACAAGGACGCCTGCGCCTCGATGGGTCTCGTCAAGTTCGACCTGCTCGGCCTCGGCATGCTGAGCGCCCTGCGCATCACGATGGAGCTCGCGGCCGCGGCCACCGGCGAGCGGTGGACGCTCGACACGCTGCCCAAGGAGGAACCGGGTGTGTACGACATGCTCTGCCGCGCCGATGCGATCGGCGTGTTCCAGCTCGAGAGCCGGGCGCAGCTCAACACGCTGCCCCGGCTGAAGCCGCGCAACTTCTACGACCTCGCCGTCGAGATCGCGCTGATCCGCCCCGGGCCGCTGCAGGGCGGCGCGGTGCACCCGTACCTGCGCCGCCGCGACAAGATCGACAAGGTCACCTACCCGCACCCCCTGCTCGAGCCGGTACTCGAGCGGACGCTCGGCGTGCCCATCTTCCAGGAGCAGCTGATGGAGATGGCGCGAGCGGTCGGGAACTGCGATGCCGAGGACGCCGACTACCTGCGCCGCGCCATGGGCTCGAAGCGCGGCATCGCGAAGTTCGAGAAGATGAAGGCGAAGCTCTTCGCAGGGATGCGCGAGAACGGCATCGAGCAGGATCAGGCCGAGCGTCTCTACGCGCAGATCGAGGCATTCGCCGACTTCGGCTTCGCCGAGAGCCACTCGATCAGCTTCGCACTGCTCGTCTACGCGAGCGCCTGGCTCAAACTTCACTACCCCGCCGCGTTCCTGGCCGGCCTGCTCCGCTCGCAGCCGATGGGCTTCTACTCGCCCCGCACGCTGACGGAGGACGCACGACGGCATGGGGTGCAGGTGCTGCCGCCTGACGTGCAGCGCTCCGGCGCGCATGCCGGGCTCGAAGCGATCCAGGACCAGCCCGCTCACGCGCGCCGCGACTCCTGCGTGTCGCGCGAGCAGCCCCCGATCGGCGCATTCGACCGCGATTCCCCCGACACGAGCGGCACCCACCGCCGCGATGGAGCCTTCGCTGTCAGAATCGGGCTCTCCGAGATGCGCGGCATCACCGAGGCGGTGGCGGAGCGCATCGTGGCGGCGCGCGCGACGACGCCGTTCGCCGATCTCGCAGATCTGGCCCGGCGTGCGGATCTGGACGCGGAGCAGCTCGAGGCGCTCGCCACGGCCGGCGCCTGCGAGGGTCTCGGGATCGGGCGGCGCGAGGCGCTCTGGAGCGCTGCACCGGCGGCCGAGAACCGAGAACGGTTCCTCCCGGGGATCGCCGTGTACGTCCAGCCGCCGCTCCTTCCCGTGCTGACCGAGGCGGAGCAGACCGAGCTCGACCTGTGGACCACCGGCGTCGTCTCCGGCCGGCACCCGCTCGCGCTCATGCGCGAGGCGCTCGACGCACGCGGAGTGCGAAGATCCGATACGCTCGCGTCCGCCCCGCCCGGCAGCCCGGTGCGCGTCGCCGGTCTCGTCACCCACCGCCAGCGCCCCCGCACGGCCGGCGGCATCACCTTCGTCACGCTCGAGGACGAGGCCGGCAGCGTGAACGTCGTGGTCTGGTCCGATGTCTGGCAGCGCCATCGCCTGGTGGCGCGATCCTCTCCCGCGCTACTGATCTCCGGTGCGCTCGAACGCTCACCCGACGGCGTGCTGAACGTCATAGCCGGCGACTTCGAGCCGCTGCCCGCACCCACCGGGATCTCCTCCCGTGACTTCCAGTAGACGGACTCACTAGGCTGAACCCGTGAACGCTGCCATTGACGCAACCGTCGCCTCAACCGCCCTGCTGACCGATCGATACGAGCTGACCATGGTCGATGCGGCCCTCGCCGCCGGCACCGCGGAACGCCGCAGCGTGTTCGAGCTCTTCGCCCGTCGTCTCTCGGGCGCCCGCCGCTACGGCGTCGTCGCCGGCACCGGGCGACTCCTCGAAGCGATCGAGCGCTTCCGATTCGGCGAAGAGGAGCTGGCGTGGCTCGAAAGCCAGGACTTCCTGCGCCCGAACACGCTCGTCTGGCTCGCCGACTTCCGCTTCCGCGGCGACATCTGGGGGTACCCCGAGGGCGAGGTCTTCTTCCCCGGGTCCCCGATCCTCACGATCGAGTCGAGCTTCGCCGAGGCCGTGCTCCTCGAGACACTGGCGCTCAGCGTTCTCAACGCCGACTCCGCGATCGCCACCGCTGCGAGTCGCATGGTGAACGCGGCGAACGGCAAACCCCTCGCCGAGATGGGCAGCCGGCGCACCGGTGAGCGCAGCGCCGTGGCGGCCGCGCGCGCCGCCTACATCGCCGGCTTCAGCGCGACCAGCAACCTCGAGGCCGGGCGCAGCTACGGCATCCCGACCATGGGCACCGCCGCCCACTCGTTCACCCTGCTGCACGACAGCGAGCGCGCAGCCTTCGAAGCGCAGGTCGCGACCCTCGGCCCGGACACGACGCTGCTCGTCGACACCTACGACATCGAGCAGGGTGTGCGCACCGCCATCGAGGTCGCCGGCACCGAGCTCGGCGCCGTGCGGATCGACTCGGGCGATCTTCCCGTGGTCGTCGCACAGGTGCGCAAGCAGCTCGACGAACTCGGTGCGACACGCACCCGCATCACCGTCACGAACGACCTCGACGAGCACACCGTGGCAGCCCTCGCCTCGTCGCCCGTCGACGGCTTCGGTGTCGGCACCTCGGTCGCCACCGGCAGCGGATCTCCCACGATGGGCATGGTCTACAAGCTCGTGGCGCGCACCGGCGACGACGGCGAGTGGGTCTCCGTCGCCAAGAAATCAGCGGAGAAGGCCTCCGTCGGCGGCCGCAAGAGCGTACGCCGACTGCTCGACGCGCACGGGATCGCGCAGGCCGAACTGCTCTTCCTGGGCGATGGACCCGGCGGCGAGGACGAGGGTGTGGAACTCGGGGAGCGCACTCGTACCGTCCTGGCGCCACTCGTGCTCGCAGGGGAGACGCAGCCGGGACACACCGGCCGAGATGGGATCGAGGCTGCGAGGGATCGCCACCGCCGAGCCCTCGCAGAGCTGCCGCCGATCGCGATGAGCCTCACCCGCGGCGACCCCGCGACCCGCACGGAATACCGGTAACCGCGAAGTCCTCCCCCGCGACCGCCTCCGACTACTTCTTCATGCGCTCGTAGACCCGCTTGCAATCGGGGCAGACCGGGAACTTCTCGGGATCGCGCGAGGGCGTCCACTTCTTGCCGCAGAGAGCCCGTACCGGCTTGCCGGTCACCGCGGACTCGAGGATCTTGTCCTTCGGCACGTAGTGCGAGAAGCGCTCGTGATCGCCGTCCTCGACCTGATCCTGCTTCAGCAGCTCCTCGAGCTCGCGGTCGAGCACGTCGGTGCCACCGGCACCGCCGCCTGGCTGGTCACGCGTGAAGATTCCCATGTCTCGAGTGTACGCCCGCCTGCGACGCTCGTCAGTCGAAGGTCTGGGTGAGCCCGAGCAACTCGGATGATGAACGGTTGAAGAGGAATCCGCCGATCATCACCCCGCCCATCAGCAGGAGGATGCCGTAGCCGGCGCCGAACAGCAGCGCGAAGACGTTCAGCCCGAAGCTGGCCTCGGCGATTGCCGCGACCGACGCCCAGACCGCCGGGATCGAGAAGATCAGCGCCGCGAGCATCGAAAGCGTCTGGGCGAGCCCGGCACCCGACCCCGATACGCTCGGCTGCGCGAACGGGCTGTCGCCCGGCCGTGTCGTCGGATAGGGCATCAGCACGGAGAAGACGCTCGACGCCGCGCACGAGACCAGCAGCACCGCCAGGTTCATCCCGAGCACTGCGGGCAGCACCCGCCAATCGCCCGCGACCGTCACGCTCACACTCGACCCGATCAGCACCAACGGCAGACCGATCAGCATGACCGGGATCAACCGTCCGCGACGGTCGTCGACCCCCCGCGTACCGCTCGCGACGTGCATCCAGATCGCCGTGGAATCGGATGCGACATCGTTGTGCAACGACCAGCCGAGCAGCAGCAGGATCACCGGAACCGGTACGAGCGCGATGGCTTCCGGACCGACCCCGGCGATCATGAGCGCGACGATCATCACGACCGGGGCGAGCGGGATCGCGACGAAGGCGATCCGGTAGCGCGGATCCCGGGTCCAGTACGTGAGCACTCGGGCGCCGATCACCGAGGCGGGGCGGGCAGGGAAGCGTTCGAACCAGCCGAGCCCGTCTCTCGCCACGGTCGTGTCGACCGGCCGCTCGATGCGTTCGAGCGATGCGCGAACCAGCGGATACCAGAGCAGGATCAGCACGAGGACGGTCGCGGCGGCGATCCCGAATCGCAGCAGCGCTTCCGACGCGGCTCCGGCCGACGCCAGCTGCACTCCGACGAACGGCGCTCCGAAGGGAGTCCACCCGAGCACCGCGGCCGCGTCGCTCGTCATCGTGCTGCCGGGCGTCCGCAGCGACTGGGCCACGGCGAACACGATCACCGGCAGGGCCGCGATCAGCATGAGCAGGCCGACGGCGCGCAGGGCGCCGCTGCTTCGCCGCGAGATGATGAGCTTCGAAAGACCCGACATGAGGCGCGCGCCGCTGATCGCCAGCAACAGGACCAGCACGGCGGCGAGCACGAGCGCCCACCAGGCGGCTCCCTGCTCGGCGCGCAGCAGCGACATCACCCCGAGCCAGAGGAGCAGCCAGAGGGCCGGCCAGCTGAGCACGGTCGAGGCGAGCAGCGCCGTGGCGATCGAGGACGAGCGCTTCGGCAGCAGGCCGAACTGGCGCGGCTCCAGATGACGCCGGTTGGCGAAGAACGGCACGAGCACCGCGGCCGCGACGATCAGGGAGCCCAGCACGACATCGATCGCACCCGACCCCGCCTCCGCCGACCCGGACTGCGCCGCGTTCGAGACGAGTTCGGGCACCCACGCGAGACCCACGGCGGCCAGCGCGGCCAGCAGCCCCAGCCCGACCCGCCTGCCCGCTTCGGCGAACCTCCCGCGGAAGGCGGTGCCGAGCAGCGTCACTCGGAGTCTGAGGAGCCGTGCAACCACGCCAAACCCTTCTCCGTCTCGTCGGTCTGGGTCAGATGCGTGAAGCGCTCCTCGAGGCTGACCCCGTCCCGCACCTCATCGACCGTGCCCTGTGCGATCACCGAGCCGTCGACGATCACCGCGACGTGATCGCAGACGCGCTGGATCAGATCCAGACTGTGGCTCGACATCACGACGCTGCCGCCGCCCGCCACGGACTTCTCGAGGATCTCGGTGACGCTCGACACCG
>CAMFIY010000015.1 GCA_945952575.1 uncultured Leucobacter sp. | reverse complement strand
CGGATCCCGCAGCCTGATCGCCGCCCTCATGGAGGGCGGCCTCGACCTCGCGCTCATCGTCACCAGCGTGTCGTCCGGGGCCGAGCGTGCGGTGCTGGAGCGCGAGGAACTGCTGAGCGAACGCCTGGTCGCGGTCTCGGCGGCGGATCGCCCGGATCCCTTCGCGGAAGACGGGGGAAGCCTCGGGCGAGCGCCGGTCGCGCTCGCCGACCTCGCCCACGTGCCGCAGGTGGTCTTCCCGGAGAACTACGATCTCCGGGTCACCGTCGACACCGCGTTCTCGGCAGCCGGACTCACCCCGCTCGTCGCGGTGACCGGCGCGGAGATGGACGCGGCGCTTCGCTTCGCGGAGCGGGGCATCGGGATCGCCGTCGCACCCGCGATGGTCGCCGCGGAGAGGCCGAGGCTCCGGGCGACGCCGATCGACGACCCGGCCCTCGCCCGCACCGTGAGCATCGCTCGTCGGAAGGACATGCTGCCGACTCACGCCGGCGCGGCGCTGCAGACGACGATCCGCCGAGTCGCGGATCGACTGACCTCGGCCGGCGCCCCGCTCGCCTCCCTGGTCACCCGCACGAATTGACCTGTGCGGCCCATTCATCGGATGAAGTGCGCTATCGTGGACAGCACACAACTTAGGTACACCTAAGTTTCATGAGATGAGAGGATCCGGTCATGGTCTCCAGCAATATCGCAGTGAGCCACGCGGATACCGGTCTCATCACGGCGGAAGTCACTCGAGCCGAGCAGCTCTCCCCCCACATCGTCCGGATCACTCTCGGCGGAGATCGGCTCGAGCACTGGCGCGACCTCGGTTTCGACCAGTGGTTCCGGCTCGCCCTGCCGATCTCGGATGAGACGAGATTCGATCGGCTCGGCGATCGCTTCGACATGCGCGGCTACCTGAGATACCTGACGCTTCCGAAATCCTCTCGCCCGGCGATCCGCAATTACACGGTGCGCGAGTATCGAGCGGAGACCGGAGAGCTCGACATCGACTTCGTCGTCCACGGCGCCGCGGGGATCGCCGGGCCGTGGGCCGCCGGGCTCCCGCTCGGGGCGCCAGTGGCCCTGATCGATCAGGGATGCGGATACCGGCCGGTCGCCGGGGCCGAACGGGTCGTCCTCGCCGGCGAGGAGAGCGCGATGCCCGCAGTGCTCGGGATCCTCCGCGACCTGCCCCGCGCAAGCACCGGCGTCGCCGTCATCGAGATCCCGGACGCCGCGGATCGCCAGCCGGACGAGGCGCCGGCCGGGGTCGAGCTGCGCTGGGTCGTGCGATCCGCAGGAGCACGGCCGGGGGCCGTCGCGCTCGAGGAGCTGCGCACGGTGTGCCCGGTCGCCGAGCCGGTCTCGGCGTTCCTCGCGGGTGAGCAGCGGCTCGCGACCGAGGGTCGCCGCTACCTGGTGAACGACTGCGGGATCCCGAAATCAGCCGTCGACTTCACCGGCTACTGGCGCCTGCGCTGAACCCGGCGAGGCGATTCCTCCGAACCACTCGGCCGGGCACCAGTCCCTCCACCTCTGGTCCCACGGGGACTCGCCGCGCCCCAGCGCCGCCTCCACCGCATCGCATGCGCGAAGGATCCGCAGCGCCTCACGCTCACCGTAGACGCCCATCTCGACCGCGAGCTCGAGCTCATCCGAGTCCTTCCGCTCCCATGACGCGAGGTCCGCGGCGACCACGAGATCGAGCGTCTCGTCCATGGTGTCGAACCCGCTGCGCGTGCGGAGCAGAGGTCGTTGGAAGTTCACGTACCAGGAGCGCACGCCGCCCTCGGGAGCGACCGGCGCGAAGACCTCGAACGGTCGGCCCGCCGGTGCGATGCGCAACATGCCCGGCGGCGAGAACGCTCTCGGCGCGAGCTCCCATTCGCCCGAGAGCCACATCGCGAAGGTCTCCCGACCGTGGCGCGCATCGACCGGGTAGTCGATGAGTGTTCCGGGTGCCAGATAGGAGACGAACGCCGCGTCGGTGTCCTCGACGACGGCCACGGGGCGCGAGGTCCACACCTTCCCGTCGAGCACCTCGCGGATGGCGATCCGTTCGCCCGGATGGAATCTGCGCAGGCCGGCGGGCGCCTGCACCTCCTGTCGCTCGGGTTCGCCGCCCGGCACCGGATCCATCGCCGCAGCCGACTATCGGGTCGCGATGCTCACGATCTTGGGCACGCGCACGATGACGTTCACGATCTCACGGTCGCCGATCGCGCGCTGCACGCCCGCGGAGGCGCGGGCCGCGGCCTCCGCCTCTGCCTCGCTGACCGACGCGGGCAGCGTGAGGCGGTCCCGCACCTTGCCGTCGACCTGGACCACCAGGGTGACCTCGTCCTCGACCAGCAGCGACTCGTCCGCGGTCGGCCAGACCTGCAGCGCGACCACGCTCTCGGCGCCGTTCACCGCAGCATCGCCACCGGCCGCGCCCGGTCCGTGGCCGAGCCTCGCCCACATGTCCTCGGCCGTGTAGGGCGCGAACAGCGAGAGGATCATGGCAACCGCCTCGGCGGACTCGCGGACGGCGGGATCCGCTGCGCCCGCACCGCTGTCGATGGCCTTGCGCGTCACGTTGACCTGATCCATCAGACGCGCCACGACCACATTGAACTTGTAGGCCTCGACGAGCCCGGGCGCGTCGGCCAGGAGCTGATGGGTGTGCTTGCGCAGACCGGCGTCGCCTCCGCTGAAGTCGACGCCGACCGGAGCGGCCGCATCGCCCGCCACGCGCCAGGCGCGCGCGAGGAACTTGGCCGAGCCCTGCACCGACACGTCGGCCCAGTCGATGTCGTCCTCCGGCGGGCCGGCGAACGCCAGCGTCACGCGCAGCGCATCGGCGCCGTGCTCCTTCAGCTCGGCGGCGAACTCGACCAGGTTGCCCTTCGACTTCGACATCTTCGCGCCGTCCTGCAGCACCATGCCCTGATTCAGCAGCGCGGTGAAGGGCTCCTCGAAATCGAGGTAGCCGAGGTCGTGCAGCACCTTCGTGATGAACCGCGAGTAGAGCAGGTGCAGGATCGCATGTTCGACGCCGCCCGCATACTGATCGATCGGACCCCACTCACGGGCGAGCTCGGGGTCGAACGCCTGCGTATCGTCCTGGGAGGACAGGAACCGAAGGTAGTACCAGGAGCTGTCGACGAAGGTATCCATCGTGTCGGGATCTCGAGTCCAGGCGTGGCCTTCTGCATCGACGACCGACGCCCATTCCGTCGCGGCGCCGAGCGGCGACGAACCCTTGGGCTTCAGGTCGAGACCCTCCGAGGCCGGCAGCTCGATGGGCAGCTGATCCAGGTCGACCGGACGCATCTGACCCTCGTTGTCCGCCTCGGCTCCATGCAGGATCGGGATCGGCGTGCCCCAGTAGCGCTGGCGCGAGATCAGCCAGTCGCGCAGGCGGTAGGTCTTCGCCGCACGCCCGGTGCCGCGCTCCTCGAGGACTTCGATGGCCCGCCGGATCGCCTCGGCCTTGCGCAGCCCGTCGAGCGGGCCGGAGTTCACGAGCGTGCCGTCGCCCGAGGTCGCGACACCGCTGGTCGCGGGATCCGGGAGCGCGTCGCCGGCCTGGTCGCGCACATCGACGACGACCCGCACCGGAAGCTCGAACTTCAGTGCGAAGTCGAGATCGCGCTGGTCGTGCGCGGGCACGGCCATGATCGCACCATGGCCGTAGTCGGCCAGCACATAGTCGGATGCCCAGACCGGAATACGCTCGCCGTTCACCGGGTTGATCGCGAAATGGTCGAGGAACACGCCGGTCTTCGGACGATCGGCGTTCTGCCGGTCGATCTCGCTCTGCTTCTGCGTCTCCGTGAGATATTCCTGGAACTGCATGCGCGCCTCGGCCGATGCGCTGCCGGCCAGCTCAGCCGCGAGATCGCTGTCCGGGGCGACGACCATGAAGGTCGCGCCGTAGAGCGTGTCCGGCCGGGTCGTGAACACCGGGACCTTCGCCTCGCGGCCTTCGATCTCAAACTCGACCTCTGCGCCCGTCGAGCGGCCGATCCAGTTGCGCTGCATGTTCAGCACCTTGGCCGGCCAATGGCCCTCGAGCGTGTCCAGATCGTCCAGCAGACGATCCGCGTAGTCGGTGATCCGGAAGTACCACTGGGTCAGCTTCTTCTTGACGACGATCGCGCCCGAGCGCTCCGACGTCCCGTCGGGCAGCACCTGCTCGTTGGCGAGCACGGTCTGATCCACCGGATCCCAGTTCACCCAGCTCGCCTTGCGGTAGGCCAGGCCCTTCTCGTAGAACTTCAGGAACAGCCACTGGTTCCACTTGTAGTACTCGGGGTCGCTGGTGTGCAGCACGCGGCTCCAGTCGAACGACGGAGCGTAGACCCGGAACGAGGCCTTCTGCTGCGCGATGTTCGCATAGGTCCACTCGCGCGGATCCACGCCGCGCTTGATCGCCGCATTCTCCGCGGGCAGGCCGAAGGAGTCCCAGCCGATCGGATGCAGCACCTCGTAGCCGCGTCCGCGCCAGTAGCGGGCCAGGATGTCGCCGAAGCAGAATGCCTCCGCATGGCCCATGTGCAGGTCCCCAGACGGGTACGGGAACATGTCGAGCACGTACTTCTTCGGCCTGCCCGCCCCCGCGCCCCCCGGGGCGACCTCGAAGGGCTTCAGCTCATCCCACACCGGAAGCCAGCGATCCTGGATCGCCTGGAAATCGTAGCCATCGGCCTGGTGCTCGGATCCGCTCGTGTGCATCCGACCAGAATACCGTGCCGCCTACGCCGATGCGTGCACCGCCGCAAGCAGCGGCGCGGCCTTCAGCAGCTTCTCCCCCTGCTCGCGCGCAGGATCGGAATCTATGGTGATCCCGCCCCCGGCGCCGACCCGGGCGCTCACGATCCCGTCTCCGAGCCCGCGCAGTTCGATGCTGCGTATCGTCATGGCGAGTTCCGTGTCCGCCTGCTCCCGCGCGCCCGCTCCGACCCACCCGAAGCAACCCGAGTACAGCCCTCGCGACGCACCCTCCAGCTGCGCCAGGATCTCGACCGCCCGTCGTTTGGGCGCCCCGGTCATGGAGCCGCCGGGAAAGCAGGCCAGGATCGCGTCGATGGCGTCGCGACCGCTCGTCAGCACGCCCTCGACCGTGCTGACGAGCTGGTGGACATGCGGATGCGTTTCGACCCGCAGGAAGCCGGTCGTGCGCACGCTCCCCGGCAGGCAGACACGGCTCAGATCGTTGCGCATGAGGTCGACGATCATCAGGTTCTCGGCGCGCTCCTTGGGGTCGGCGGCGAGCTCGGCCGCGAGACGCGCATCGGTATCGGATTCCGCGCCGCGCGGTCGGGTCCCCTTGATCGGATGCGTCGCGACACGGTCGCCCCGCACGCTGAGGAAGCGCTCGGGGCTGGCGCTCACGAGCGCGCGGCTCCCCGCGACGATCACGGCGCCGCGCGCGGAGCCGCTCAGCCGCTCGTAGAGCGCGAGCGGATCCGGCCCGTTCGGGATCCGCGTCTCCGCGGTATCGGTGAGGCAGAGCACGTAGGCCTCGCCGTCGCGGATCGACGCACGGCATGCCTCGACCTCGACCTCGTACTCCGCGGCGCTCCTCCGCCAGTCCGCGGCTCGGGGACGCGCGATCGGCACCGCCGCATTCCGCTTCGGCGGCGGATCGGCGCCCTCTCCGTACCCCCGCCACCACTCGTCCAGCGCGGCATCGCTCGGGCCGCGCAGTTCGGCCGAGCGGGCGTCGTGATCCAGCACCAGCACGATGTCGAGGCCGAGCGCGAACGCGGGCTCTGCGTCGTCCGGGGCGGGATCGAGTCCGAGCAGGGCGACTCCCAGCTCATAGCCGAGCGCCACCACCCAGCCCTCGCGGGCGTCATCGGCGGCGGACCGCAAGCTCTCCAGGAACTCGCGCTCACGTCCCCGCTCCGCGAGCCGGACCTCGGAGGCGACGCCGAGGTAGCTGCGGGCGGCGGCGTTCTCCCCCGACGAGCCGTCGAGCCAGCACCACGCGGGCGCCGCGGCGAGACGGCGCGCCACGGCGACCGGATCCACCGGCCAGGGCACATCCCGACGCACTCGCACGGGTCTCAGCTTATGAGGTCGCGCGGCTCGACGCGGTAGTGTGACCGCATGGATCCGCTGCTCGTCGCCGACTCGTTCCGCGTCCGGGCGAACCCGGAGAACGGAGCATCCGAGGTTCGCGGATTCGCGTACCATCTCGAGCGTTTCTCCCGGTCGGTGCGGGCGGCCACGGGCGGAGCCCCGACCGGCGTCGACGGATTCCTCGCCGACGCGCGGCGGCGGATCGCGGAGTACGGTGCGGGGAATCCGCGGCTCGAGCTTCACCCCGACCTCACGACGCACCTCAGGCTGCGTCCGCTGCCCGAACTGCGTCAGACGATCGAGCTGCGATCCGCCGGGCGCGTCGCGCTGGATCATCCCGAGCGGAAGGGCCCGAGCATCGGCCGCTTCGCCGCGCTGAATCGCGAGCTCGGCGCCGAGGCTCTCCTGCTCGACGAACCGGGGAACGCGGTCGAGGGCGCGACGACGGCGCTCCTCTGGTGGTCGGGGCCGATCCTCTGCGCGGTCGAGACCGGGGCGCGCGTTTCCAGCGTCACCGAGATGCTCGTCCTCGACGCGGCGGCGGCGGCCGACGTCCGCACCGAGCGCCGCTCCGCCTCCCCCGCCGAGCTCGCTCGGGGCGAGGTCTGGGCCGTCAACGCCCTGCACGGGATCCGCCCGGTCACCGCCATCGACGGCGTCGCGGCCCGGCTCCCCGATGCCGAGCGTCTCACGCGCTTCCGGGAAGCCCTCGACCGGGCCTGGGAGCCCGTCGCACAGTGAGGCGAGGCGGCTACTGCGCCGCGCCGATCTCCGTTCGCACGGCGAAGAGCTCGGGGAAGAACGTCAGTTCGAGCGCCCGCTGCAGGAATCCGGCTCCGCTCGACCCGCCCGTGCCGACCTTCATGCCGATCGTCCGCGTGACCACGCGCAGGTGCCGGAATCGCCAGAACTGGAAGTTGTCCTCGATGTCGACGAGTTCCTCGCACGCCTCGTAGAGATCCCAGTAGTGCTTCGGATCGTCGTAGATCGACTTGATCACGGGGACGAGATCCTCATGCATCCGATACGCGAGCGTGACGTCGCGGTCGAGGATCTCGCGGGGCACCGGCAGCCCGCGCCGCGCGAGCAGCCGCAGGAACTCGTCGTAGAGCGTCGGCGCCGCGAGCTCCGCCTGCAGCAGCGCATGATTCTCGGGCTCGGCCTCGAAGACCTGGAGCATCTTCGCGTTCTTGTTGCCGAGCGCGAACTCGATCGCGCGATACTGCACCGACTGGAAGCCGGAGGAGTTGCCGAGGCTGCCGCGGAACTGCGCGTATTCGCTCGGGGTGAGCGTCGCGAGCACGGACCACTGCTGCGTCAGCACCTCCTGGATGTGCTTGACGCGTGCGAGCGGCTTCAACGCCTCGCTCAGCTGATCTGAGGCGAGCAGCTCGCGGACGTGCCGGAGCTCGTGCAGCACGAGCTTCATCCAGAGCTCGCTCGTCTGATGCTGGATGATGAAGAGCAGCTCGTCGTGGTGCTCGGGCACGCTCACCGGAAGCTGAGCCGAGAGCAGCCGGTCGAGGGCGAGATAGCCGCCGTAGCTCATCCGATCCCGCATGTCGGTGACGATGCCCGACTCGATCTCGCGCGTGTTGTCCTGCACGCTCATGTTGTCCTCGTTTCGCTTCGATGATGGATCATACCGGCCCGGATTCACGTCACGGCGCCTCGCAGCCGGTACTCCGGGGCCTCCCAGATGCCCTCGTCGAGCACGCGCCGGAGCGTCTCGACCGCGTCCCAGGTGTCGGCGAAGCCGACGTAGAGCGGCGTGAAGCCGAAGCGCAGCACCTCGGGCTCGCGGTAGTCCCCGATCACGCCCCGCTCGATCAGCGCTTTCATGACGGCGAAGCCCTCCGGGTGGCGGAAGCTGACGTGGCTCCCGCGGCTCTCCTCATCGCGCGGCGTGATGAGCGTGAGCGGGTGATCCGCGAGCCGCTCCTCGACCAGGCGGATGAACAGCGAGGTCAGCGCCAGAGACTTCTCGCGCAGCAAGCGTGGGTCGACGCTCAGCGCGATGTCCACGCCGACCTCCATGGTCGCCATCGAGAGGATCGGTTGCGTGCCGACGAGGAACCGTGAGACTCCCTCGCCGGCCTCATATCCGACGGCCATGTCGAAGGGTCGGCGATGCCCCCACCAGCCGGAGAGCGGCTGCACGGCGCGATCCAGATGGCGGGGCGAGACCCAGACGAAGGCCGGTGATCCCGGGCCGCCGTTCAGATATTTGTAGGTGCACCCCACCGCGAAGTCCGCATCGGCCGCGGTCAGGTCGACGGGCACGGCGCCCGCGGAATGGCAGAGATCCCACACCATGAGCGCGCCTGCCTCGTGCGCGAGGCGCGTGACGCGATCCATGTGCCACATCGCGCCGGATCGGTAGTTGACGTGCGTGAGCATGACGACGGCCGCGTCGTCGCCGAGCGCTGCGGCCAGCTCCTCCTCGCCGTCGACCAGCCGGAGCTCGTATCCGGCGCCGTCCGCGCCGCCGAAGAACTCGATCAGGCCTTCGGCCATGTACAGGTCGGTCGGGAAGTTCTCGCGCTCCGAGATCACGACCCGCCGTTCCGGGCGATCCTCCTGCTGGATCCGGAGCGCCGCGCCGAGCGCCTTGAACACGTTGATGGATGTCGTGTCGGTCGCGACGCAACCGCCCGCACCGCCGCCGACCAACTCGCTGATCTTGTCGCCGATCCGGGTCGGCAGCTCGAACCAGTGGTTCTTGTTCCAGCTGCCGATGAGGTCGCGACCCCACTCCTCCTCGAGCACCGTGCGGGCCCGCTCCCCCGCTGCGCGCGGGAGGGCGCCGAGCGAGTTGCCGTCGAGATAGACGACCCCTTCGGGCAGTAGGAACTCATCGCGGTACCCGGCGAGCGGATCCGCACGATCGGCGGCGACGCACGCCTCCCGGCTGGTGAGCGTGGTGAGATCGACGGGCATCGGTGCTCCTTCTGTTCGAGTTCGGTCAGTGGGTTCGGGAAGCGGTCTCGGCTGCCGGACGGGCGCCGGCGGCCGGGTGGGGGTCGGGGCGGTTCACGCGATGCGGAGCACGGCACGCACCGGGGAGGCGTCGGCGCCCGCCCAGGGCAGTGGCAGAGCGATCAGCTCCGCATCGCCGACCGGCGCGTTCGTGAGGTCGAGCCCCTCGAGCAGCACGACGCCGGCGCCGATCCCGATGCGATGGGCGAGCAGTTGCTTGCTCTCAGCCGGGTCGAAGGAGGCGAGGTCGAGCCCCATCAGCCGCCCGCCCTGCCCGGCGAACCAGGTCATGAGTCCGGGGTCGACGCCCGGGAGCGACGGGTCCCAGCCGATGGGCGATTCCGCGTAATGGCGCAGGAGGAGCCGCTCGACGGGCGCTCCACCCGTGCGTTCGAGGACCCGACGGCGCACCGAGTCGGCGGGGGCCGCGCCGTGGGGTGCGAGATCCTGCGCCACCAGGTCGCTCACGTCGATCACCAGGCAGGGGCCGACACAGGCGTCGAGCGGTGTCGTCTCGACCGTCCCCGCACCATCGACGATGTGGGCCGGCGCGTCGATGTGCGCGCCCACATGGGTCGTGGTGGTCACCGTGCCGACGGTCACCGAGTCGCCCGAGCCGATGCTCCAGCGCGAGGCGAGGCCGAACGGCTCGTCGCCCGGCCACACCGGCGCTTCGGCGCCGACCCTCGGGCTCAGGTCGATGATCCGCATGTCCCCATGCTACGAGGTCATGCGGCTCCGTCGTCAGCACCGATCTGCCGCTGCATCCGCCGGGTTCAGAGGCGGAGGCGGTCCGAGACGATCCCCTCGGGCAGTCCGGTGTGGGTGATCAGGATCACCGCCCGGTCGTCGGGCACGGCGCCGAGCAGGTCGAGCAGCAGGCGATCCGCCAGCTCACGGTCGACGCCGGCGGTCGGCTCGTCCAGGATCACGACCGGGAAGTCGGCGAGGATCGCGCGGGCCAGCGCGATCCGCTGCGCCTGCCCGCCCGAGATCAGCGCACCGCGCTCGCCGACCGGCGAGTCGAGACCGCCGCGCTCTCGCGACCAGTCGCCGAGCCCCACGCGCTCCAGCACCGCATCGAGCGCGGAATCGTCTGCGTCCTCGCGCGCGAACTTGAGGTTCTGCCGGAGATCCGCATCGAAGAGGTGCGGCCGCTGCTCGCACAGGCCGACGAGCCGTCGCAGGTGCTCGCCGGGCAGCTCGCGCGCCTCGCACGTCCCCCGTCCGATGCGCACGCGGTAGGAGCCGGAGTAGTCGAGCAGGCGCACGAGCGCAAGTGCCAGCGTGCTCTTGCCCGCACCGCTCTCCCCCGTGATCACGAGCGTCCTCCCGGGCGACAGGGCGAACGACACCCCGGCGACCGCGGGCTCGGCGGCGCCCGGATGCCGCACCGCGAGGTCCCGGACCTCGAGCAGCGGACGATCGCCCGGTTGGTCCGAGAGCCCTGTCCCTGCGGTGAGCTCGGGGCTCCGCCGCGGATCGACGGGGATCTCCGCGGGCAGCGGTGCCTCGGTGAGTCCGGCGACGCGGGCGGCGCTCGCGACCACCGTGCGGCGAGCGACGAGCGCGGCGGGCACCTGCGCGAAGACCTCGAACACCGCCGCCGGCACGACCACGGCCGCCGCGAAGACGGGCGCCGACAGTCCCGACCCCGGCTCCGGCGCGAGCACGAGCATCAGCAGTACGGTGACGATCCCGGATCCGAGTCCGATCAGCGCGCCGACGAGGCCGGCTGCCCGGGTGCGGCGCAGCTGAGCACGAACGACCCGCCGCTCCGCCGCGGCGATGCGGGCGCGCTGCCGCTCGAGCGCGCCGAACGCAGCGAGAACCTCGGCTGCGGCGACGCGCTCGAGCAGCGCGTCCGTGAGCTCCGCCTGCGCCTGGGCGAGCGACCGGTCGCTCTCCGCGGCGATGCGACGTGAGAGCCAGGCCGAGAGCCAGCCGGTGCCCGCGAGCGCGAGGGCGAGGATCAGCCCGCCGAGCGGTGAGACCAGCGCGAGGAGGAGCACGCTCAGACCCACCACGACCGTGCTCACGATCAGCGGTTGGCGCACGCGCAGAGGCTCGTCCTGGAGGCGGTCCACGTCGTCGACGAATGCGGCCAGCACGTCGCCGCGGCGATGCGACTCGATCGCACCGGGCACCCTCGGGATCAGCGCCGCGAAGGTCTGTGCGCGCAGGGCCGCGAGCTGGCGCAGTGCGGCGTCGTGCCCGGCGAGGCGCTCGGCGTAGCGGAACGCGGCCCGGCCGATCGCGAAGGCGCGGACGCCCACGATCGCGAAGGTGAGGTGCAGGATGGGCGGCTGCTCCCCCGCGCGGACGATCAACCACATGCTGAGCGCGAGCAGCCCGACCGCGGAGGCGTCCGCGAGCACGCCCAGGGCGATCCCGAGCGCGGCACGACGACCGGTCGGCACGGCCCGGCGCAGAACTGCGCGCACCGCGGCCCCGCGTGCCGACGCCTCGGCGGTCGCGGAATCAATCCCTGCGCCGCTCACGACGCCTCCCCGACACGCACGACCCGATCGGCGGCGGCGATCAGCGCGGGGCGATGGCTCACCAGCAGCACCGCGCGTCCGGCTTCGGTCTCGCGGCGCAGGGCGGCGGCGACGACCGCCTCGCTCCCCGCGTCGAGGGCCGAGCTCGGCTCGTCGAGCACCATCGCCGACGCGTCGCGGGACCACGCCCGATAGAGCGCCCGGGCGATCGCCACCCGCTGCGCCTGCCCGCCTGAGAGCCCGCTCCCCAGCGCTCCCAGGTCGTAGGCCGGATCGAGTTCGGCAAGTCCCACCGAGGCCAGGGCGCGTTCGACCAGCTCGGGATCGGGCTCCCCGTCTCCCAACGCCACGTTCTCCGCGACGCTGCCCTGCAGCAGACTCGGTCGCTGCCCGGCCCAGGCGAGCTCTCCCGGCCGGTGCACGGAGCCCTTGCTCGGCTCGACGAAGCCGAGGAGTGCGGCCACGAGCGTGCTCTTCCCGGATCCCGAGGGCCCGGTCAGGGCCACGATCTCGCCCGCGCCCGCCTCGAACGACACCGGTCCGGCGACCGGCCGCCCATCACGCTCGATCACGACCTCGTCGAACCTGATCGTCGGCCCGTCGATCCCGGCGCGCTCATCGCGATCCGACGCCCCTTCGATGATCGCGAACACGTCCCCGGCCGCGGCGAGCCCCTCGGCGGACGCGTGGAACGCGGCGCCGACCTGGCGGATCGGGATGAACGCCTCGGGCAGCAGCAGGAGGACGAACAGTCCGAGAGCGAGCGGGAACTCCCCGACGACGAGTCGCGTCCCCACCGTCACGGCGACGAGGGCGATCGAGAAGGTCCCGGCGAGGTCGAGCACGAATCCCGAAAGGAATGTGACTCGCAGCACCTGCATGGTCCGCTTCCGGTACTCGCCCGTCTCCCGGCTGATCCGCTCGACCTGGCGCTGCTCCCTGCGGAAGATCTTGAGCGTCGTGAGTCCTTCGACGACGTCGAGGAATGCCCCGGAGAGCCGTTTCAGCTGCGCCCACTGACGATCCTGCACGCTGCGCGTGGCCAGGCCGATCAGCACCATGAAGACCGGTATCACCGGGAAGACGATCAGCACGGTGATCCCGCTCACCGGGTCGGCGAGCAGGACCGCGAGCACCAGCAGCGGCGTCGCGCAGACGGCCAGGATGAGCTGCGGCAGGTAGTTCGAGAAGTAGCCGTCGAGCGCATCGAGACCCCGACCGAGCGCGGTGTTCGTGACTGCGTCGGGCCGCGCGGCCAGCCACTCCGGCGATCGTGCGTCGAGTGCATCCAGGGCGGCGCGTCGCAGCTGCGTCTTCACGCGCACCGCGCCGCGCGCGGCGAGCGCGTCCATGGCCCAGGACGAACCCGCCCGCACCAGCAGCGCCGCGAGCGCTCCGGTGAGCAAGCCGGGCAGCACCTGAGCCGACGCCGCGGGCGCACCGGACGACTGCACCAGTGCGGCGAGGGCCTGCGCGACGCACCAGCACCAGGCGATCACGGCAGCCGCACGGATCCCGCCGAGCAGCCCCCCGAGTCCGAGCACGCTGCGCGCACTGCGCGCGTAGCGCAGCAGTCTCGGGTCGAGGGGCTTCATCGGGTCCGCATCGCCGGGTCTAGGCGACGGCCTCCACGGCGTCTTCCGCCGGCTCGGCAGGGATGTGCGCCCGCGAGATGCGCTTGCGGAAGACCCAGTAGGTCCAGGCCTGATAGGCGAGCACGAGCGGCATGGTGAAGGCGGCCACCCAGGTCATCAGCTCGAGCGTCTTCTGCGAGCTGGATCCGCCGGCGATGCTCATGGAGTAGGCCGGGTCGATGCTCGACACCATCAGGTTCGGGAACAGGGCCATGAAGATCGCCAGCAGGGCGAAGGCGATGGTCAGGGTGTTGCCGAGGAATGCCCAGCCCTCGCGGCCGGCGAGGTTGCAGACGATCCCGGTCACGAGCGATGCGGCTGCCAGCGCGGCGAGCAGGATCACCAGCCCGGCGTTCGCGTCCTCCAGGTGCTGCATCACCGTCCAGACGAGGAACGCCGCCGCGGCGAGCAGCGCGACGAGGCCGACCTTCGTCGCGAGCGCGCGAGCCCGCAGCCGGATGTCGCCCTCGGTCTTGAGCGCGACGAACACGAGACCGTGGGTGAAGCAGAGCAGCGTCAGCGTGACGCCGCCGAGCAGCGCGTAAGGGTTCAGCAGGGTGAGCAGCGTGCCCTCGTAGATCCATCCACCGGTCTCGAGCGGCCGGATCGGCACGCCCTGGATCAGATTCGCGAAGGCCGTCCCCCAGAGCAGCGGCGGGATCAGCGAGCCCCAGAAGATGAACTGGTCGAACCAGCGCGTCCACTTCCGGCCCTTGCCCTGGTGGCGGTACTCGAAGGAGACGCCGCGCAGGATCAGCGCGACCAGGATCAGCAGCAGCGCCAGGTAGAAGCCCGAGAACATCGTCGCGTACCACTCGGGGAACGCGGCGAAGAGGCAGGCGCCGGCCACGATCAGCCAGGTCTCGTTCAAGTCCCAGACCGGGCCGATGGTGTTGATGATCACGCGCCGATCGGTGTTGTCCCTGCCGAGGAACGGCAGCGACATGCCGACACCGAAGTCGAAGCCGTCGAGCACGAAGTAGCCGACCAGCAGCACCCCGACGATGAAGAACCAGAGAATCGAGAGTTCCATGTCCGTGTCCTCCTAGTACACCGTGGCGAGTCGGGTCTGGTCCGCGTCGGCCTCGCCGTCGTCCGGCGGATCGATCTCGGGCGGGCCGGCTTTCGCCGCCCTGGTGATCAGCGTGAACTCGAGCACCGCGAGTCCGCCGTAGACGATGGTGAACACGATCATCGAGACGAGCACCGTCCATCCGGGCACGCCCGGCGAGACGCCGCTCTCCGTCGTCATGACTCCGAAGACGATCCAGGGCTGGCGCCCCATCTCGGTGAAGATCCAGCCCACCAGCGAGGCGATCATCGGGATCGGCGCGGTCCAGATGGCGATCTTCCAGGCCCAGGCGGGCACGGTGCGGTCCTTGCGCGTCAGCCAGAGCCCGACCACCGAGACCAGCGTGGCGAGAGCTCCGAGACCGATCATCCACCGGAACGCCCAGTAGGTGATCCAGACGACGGGCACGAATGATCCGCCGCTCGGGCAGGTGAGCGCCGAGGCTGCATCGCCGCAGAACATCTGCGTGTACTCCGCCTGCAGATCGCGGATGCCCTCGACCTCCCCGTCGAAGGTGCCGTTCGACAGGAAGGAGAGCAGGTACGGTATGCGGATCGAGAAGATCTCGTGCGCTCCGTCCGGCGTGCCCCAGCTGAAGATCGAGAACGAGGCGTCCGCCCCGGAGGCGGTGTTGTAGAGCGCCTCGGCCGCCGCCATCTTCATGGGCTGGGTCTGGGTCATGACCATGCCGAGCGAGTGCCCGGTGAGCCCGACCCCGATGAAGGCGAGGATGTTCGCCCAGAGCCCGAAGCGCAGGCTGGTGCGCATCTCGTCGACGAACCGGTTCCGAGCCAGGTGCCAGGCCGCGACGGCGACCAGCACGCAGGCGGCGAACATCACGGAGGCGAACATCGTGTGCGGGAACTGGGTCACTGCGACGGGGTTGGTCAGCACCGCCCAGATATCGGTGAGCTCCGCTCGCTGCGTCTCGGGGTTCAGCGTGTAGCCGACGGGATTCTGCATGAACGCGTTGGCCGCGAGGATGAAGTAGGCGGAGAGCATCGTGGCGATCGAGGTGAGCCAGATCGTCGCGAGGTGCGCGCCCTTCGGCAGTTTGTCCCAGCCGAAGATCCAGAGGCCGATGAACGTCGCCTCGAGGAAGAAGGCGAGCAGGCCCTCCAGGGCGAGCGGCGCGCCGAAGATGTCGCCGACGAACCGCGAGTAGTTCGACCAGTTCATACCGAACTGGAACTCCTGCACGATGCCGGTGACCACGCCCATGGCGAAGTTGATCAGGAAGAGCTTGCCGAAGAAGTGCGTGAGCTGCAGGTAGTGGACCTTGCCCGTGCGATACCAGCAGGTCTGGAAGATCGCGACCACCGTGACGACGCCGATGGTGAGCGGCACGAACAGGAAATGGTAGATCGTTGTAAGACCGAACTGCCACCTCGACAGGAGCAGCGGGTCCAGGAGATCGTGCACGGCGTCTCACCCTTCGATCAGTCTTCTACACGGTGTAGAAGTGCCTCTTCTACAGAGTGTAGAACATTCTCAGCCTCTTCGCGGTACTCTTGGTCCGTGGCGAATCTCGGAGAACTGGAACGGGCGGTCATGGACGCCTTGTGGGCGGGCGACGCCCCGATCACCGCCAACGAGTTACGCGACAAGCTATCGGCCGTGCGCGGGGAGGGCAAGACTCCCGCCCTCACCACGGTGCTCACTGTGCTCTCGCGGCTCGAACAGAAGGGCATGGTCGATCGCGACCGCGACGCCCGCCCCCACGTCTACTTCGCGACCCTGACTCGCGCCGGTCACGTCGCCGACCTCATGCACGAGGTCCTGGAGTCCTCCTCCGACCGCACCGAGGCCCTCGCCTACTTCGTGGGAACGGTCGACGAGTCGGAGGCGCAGGTGC
>CAMFIY010000014.1 GCA_945952575.1 uncultured Leucobacter sp. | reverse complement strand
GGCCGCGCGAGCGTGCTCGGCGGCGACCCGTGGAAGGACGCGGTCGCGCTGCACCGACGACTCGCCTACGTGCCGGGCGAGATGAGCCTCTGGCCGAATCTGACCGGGGGCCAGGCCATCGACATCATCGCCGCGATGCGCGGGGATCGGGATGCCGCGCGGATCGCCGCCTTCACCGAGCGGTTCGATCTGGACCCCTCGAAGAAGGCCCGCAGCTATTCGAAGGGGAATCGCCAGAAGGTCGCGCTCGTCGCGGCGCTCGCCTCCCGGGCCGAGCTCTTCGTCTTCGACGAGCCGACGAGCGGCCTCGACCCGCTCATGGAACGGGTCTTCCAGCAGTGCGTGGAGGAGATCCGCGCCGAGGGGCGCACGGTGCTCCTCTCGAGCCACATCTTCTCCGAGGTGCAGCGGCTCTGCGACGCCGTCACCATCATCCGCAAAGGGCGCACCGTCGAGGTGTCGCAGGTGCAGGGCGAGGCCGATCTGGAGGCGCGGTTCCTCTCGCACTACGGCGCGGCGGAGCTCGACGGCCGGCTCGCCGGGGGCGGTGCCGCATGAACACCGAACTCGCCGGGCTCGGCCGCATGGTCGTATTCGACCTGCGCCGCTCCTGGGTGCGCATGCTCGTCTGGGCGCTGGTGCTCGCGGTGCTGGTGGTCACGGTGGTCGAGTACCAGAAGACGACCTTCCCGACCCAGGCCGATCGGGATGCCTACGCCGCGATCGCGAACACCCCGTCGGTCTCGGCGCTCACCGGCCTCCCCTACGCCGCGGCGACGGCGGGCGGGATCCTGAACATCAAGCTCTGGATGTCGAACGCCATCGCGCTCGCGCTGGTCAGCGTCTTCCTCGTCACCCGGCACGGCCGGGCCGAGGAGGAGTCCGGCCGGGCCGAGCTCCTGCGGTCCGCGGCGATCGGCCGCCATGCGATCAGCGTCGCCGGGTGGATCGTCGCCGCGCTCTTCGCACTGGTCGCCGGCCTCCTCTGCGGCGGCGCCGCGATCGCCGTCGGCCTGCCCGCGGGCGGCTCGCTGCTGATGGGCCTCTCCTTCACCGGCGTGGCCGTCTCGTTCATCGGGGTCGCCGCCGTCACGGGGCAGCTCGCCTCCACCGGGCGCGCGGCGAACAGCTGGGCGGCGCTCGTGCTCGCGGCCGCCTATCTGGTCCGCGCCCTCGCCGATGTCAATGCCGAGGGCGAGACCCCGCAGTGGACCACGTGGCTCTCGCCGATCGGCTGGGGTCAGCAGACCCGCTCCTTCGGTGAGAACCAGTGGTGGGTGCTGATCCTGCCGGTCGTGTTCGCGGGTCTCTGCGGGACGCTGGCGCTCGCGCTCGAGAGCCGTCGCGACCTCGGTGCCGGGATCATCCCGGCCCGCCCGGGGCCTGTCCACGCCTCGGCGCTCCTCGGCCGGACCCCGCTCGGCGCGACCTTCGGGCTCCCGCTGCGCCTGCAGCGCACCTCGCTCATCGCCTGGACGCTCGGCGTGGCCTTCGCCGGCCTGTTCTTCGGCGGCATCGCCAAGCTGATGGAGGATCTCGTCACCCGGCTCGGCTCCTCGCCCATCGGCGACGCCATCACCGGCGGCAGCGATACCCCGGTCGACGGCCTGCTCGGCTTCCTCCTCCTCTTCACCGGGGTGCTGGTGGCCGGATTCGCCGTGCAGTCGACGCTCGCCCTGCGCTCGGACGAGACCGCGCACGGCGAGGTGGAGTGGTCGACCGCGGTCTCGCGCCGGGGATGGGCGGGAGCGAGGGTCGCGATCCCCGCGATCGCCTCCGCCGTCATGCTCGTCCTCGGCGGTCTGATGCAGGGCGCGAGCTACGGGGCGCAGACCGGCGATCCCGCTCAGGCCTGGCGCTTCGCCGCCGCGGGTCTGGCCTATTGGCCGACCGTCGCGCTCGTCATCGCGGTCGTCGCGGCGCTCGCCGCCGTCGTGCCGCGGGCCGCGGCCGCAATCTCCTGGGCCGTCTACGGCGTCCTCGTGCTGCTCGCTGCCCTCGGCGACGTGCTCGGGATCCCGCACGACGTGGTCCAGGCGACCCCGTTCTGGGCGGTCCCGCAGCCCGGCCGGCCCGACCCGTCCTGGGCGCCGGTCTGGCTGATGGCCGCGGGAGCCGTCGTGGTGGCCGCCCTTGCGCTCTGGCGCTACCGCGAGCGCGACCTGGCATCGGAGTAGGAACGAGCACCGGCCGGCGGCCGCGGCTCGAGGCAGGAGGAACCCATGAAGCACGATGTGGCGATCGCGGTCTATCTCGTCGCGATGGGCGCGCTCATCATCGCCGTCGACGTCCTGTTCCTACGGGATCACTTCTGGTGGCGTCTGGGCGCCAACATCGGCATCGTCGCCGTGTTCGCGCTCGGCTACCTGCTCTTCCTCCGCAACGTCTTCAGATGAGGTGCCGCGGGGAGCCGCCGGCCGGGCTCAGCCGATCGTGAGCACGACTCCGGTCAGCCCGCTCAGGACTGCGGCGGCGCCTGCGCGGATCGCATTCCCGCAGCGCTCCGCGGTGAAGGAGGCCGGATCGTAGCCGGAAGCCGTGCCGAGCCCCTCACCGCGGAACGAGGCGCCCGTCCAGTCGACGGCGGTCACGTTCCCCGTCGGCTCGGCGAGCTCGGCGCCGAGCACCAGGAACTCTCGATCCAGATGGTTCGCCGAGACGACCGCCAGCGGGTCGATCAGCGCATCGCCCGCGACGACGATGAGGTCGCCGTTCAGCTCCATCGATCGCACGATACCGGGTATCGGGTCGTGCGGGTCGGCCTCGATCACGCGGAGCTCGGCGCGCACGGTGCCGGCCCACGCGCGCACCGCGTCGACGGTCACCCGCGTCGGGGCCGAGCCGCCGGCGTCCTCGGTCCCAGACGCATCCGCGGACCAGAGCAGCACGACCCGATAGCCCGGGGCCGGTGCGAGCGAGCCCCACGAGCCGTCCGGGATCGGGATCGTCGACTCGGGCGCCGGCGTCTCCTCGGGCAGGAACCCGGCGGTCACCGCACCGAGCGGGGCGGGTGCGTCCCGTGTCGCCGTCCATCCGTCGCTCGCGCACGCCGAGAGCGGAAGGATCAGCGCGAGCGCTGCGGCAATGCACGCCGAGGCCGCTGCGGGGCGGGTGCGCTGCGGCACGGGGCTCCTCCGGTCGGGGCGGATGATGCGGGCGGGATCCGGGACCCCGCGCTTCAATCCTGCGGCACAGGCGGGCCCCCTCGGCCCGGATCGAGGCAGCGTTCGCCCGGTGTTCGCCTCTCGGCGTGTCGCCGTTCATCTCGCCTCGTCATCCTGCTACGGGACGAACGAACGGGATGGAATGACCACGCGACGAAACATGATCGACCGGATCAGCCGCAGGGGAGCCGCGCCGCTCTTCGCGCTCGCAGGAGTGCTCGGCATCCTCGGCCTCATCGGAGATCTGGGCGCCGGCGCGGCCTTCGCCCACGGCTTCACCTCCGTGGCCTATGCCGATGCGCGCTCGGCGGGCGAGGGCGCGGTCGCCGTGGAGCTGAAGCTCGAGTACGACCTGCTGATCGTCTCCGCCGCGGACTCCGAGCGGAACGATCCGCTCTTCCGCGCCGGCACCGAGGCCTTCGAGGCCGGCGATCTGGACGCCCAGGCGAGAGTGTTGAACGATGAGACGGAGACGGTCCTCGCCTATGTCTCGGATCGCTTCGGCGTCGCGCCGGGCGGTGCGGAGCGCGCCGCGCAACCGTGCCCGTTGCGCCTCGACGGCGGCATCACGGTCACGATCCTCGACGGCGTGCCCTACGCGCACCTTCCACTGGTCGCGGCATGCCCGGCGACCAACGACGGGCACGTGATCACGAGCAGCCTGTTCCCGGACGGCGAGGGCTTCGTCCGCGACACCAAGACGATCGTCACCTACGCGCTCGACCTGCAGCACGGCAGCGCCGCGCTCGACGCGCAGCATCCTTCGGTCTCCACCGAGCAGAGCGCGGGCGAGCGGTTCATCTCCTTCTTCCTGCTCGGCGCCGAGCATCTGCTGGGCGGGATCGACCACATCCTCTTCCTCCTCGCGCTCATCGCCGGATCCCGCCGCCTGCGCGAGATCGTCCTGGCGGCGACCTCCTTCACCGTCGCCCACTCCATCACCTTCATCCTCGCGGCGACCGGCCTGGTCTCGGTGCCGGCGGCGATCGTCGAGCCGATCATCGCGCTCTCGATCGCCGTGATCGGCGCCTGGTATCTGGTCAGGCTGTGGCGCAGGCGCGCGCTGGTCGACAGTCTCGAGGGGGTTCGCGGGCCGCTCGGGATCGACCGCTCCGGCTGGACCCGGCTCGGCATCGTCTTCGTCTTCGGCCTGGTGCACGGCCTGGGCTTCGCCTCGGCGCTCGGCATCGACCAGCCCTGGTCCTGGACGCTGCTCTGGTCGCTGCTCGTCTTCAATCTCGGCATCGAGGTCGTGCAGATCGCGATCATCGCGATCGTGTTCCCGATCCTCGTGCTGCTGCGTCGGCGCGCGCCCCGGCTCGGCCGCTGGCTCACCGCCGCCCTGGCCCTCGCCGTGACGATCGCGGGCCTGGTCTGGTTCGTGCAGCGGGTGCTCGGGATCGAATAGCCGCGGATCGCTCGCGCCGCTCGAATTCCGCCCCCGGTCACCCGATCTGCGCACATCGTTCACCGGGCCGAAACATCCTGGGAAAAGGATGAGAACCGCGCCGGAGACCGCAGTATGGGCGGCGCCTCGAACACCACACAGAGAAACGGAACGTGCATGTCACACCAGCCCGCAGTGCCCCAGAGCACGGTGTCGCCGTCGCGCACACCTCGGCGCAAGGCGACGTGGATCGCCGCCGCCGCGCTGAGCGCGTCGATGGCCTTCACCGGCCTCGCCGTCACCCCGGCCATGGCCGCGAACCCCGCCGTCCTCACCGGGATCGTCCTCGGCGTCGGATCCACCGAATCCCAGCGCATCGTCACCTGGTACAGCTCGGAGGACAACGACCAGGTCGTGCAGTTCGCGCCGACCTCGTCGCTGCAGAGCGGGGCGTTTCCCGCTGACGCCGCGACATCTGCGGCGACCGGCGCCGCCAACATCGTGACGAGCGGAGGCTTCAACCGCCATGCGGCGCTGAGCGGCCTCGCCGAGAACACCGCCTATTCGTATCGCGTCGGTTCCGGGGGCAACTGGTCGTCCACCTACGAGTTCAGGACGCAGTCCTTCGACGGCGACTTCGACTTCCTCTTCTTCGGCGATCCGCAGATCGGCGCGTCGGGCAACGTCGCGAACGACGGAGCGGGCTGGGCGAACACGCTCGACGTGGCACTCGGGGCGAACCCGAACGCCGAGCTGCTCGTCTCGGGCGGCGACCAGGTCGAGACGGCGAACACCGAGACGCAGTGGAACGCGTTCCTCGCCTCGGACAAGCTCCGCCAGTACCCGTGGGTCGCGACCATCGGCAACCACGACGTGGGCGGCAAGGCCTACGAGCAGCACCTCTACACCCCGAACACCGATCGCAGCTCGGCGCTCTACGCGAACGGCAACCCCGCCTCCAACACCTCGGGCGGCGACTACTGGTTCGTCTACAAGGACGTGCTGTTCATCGACCTGAACAGCAACAGCTACACCACGAGCTCGGGCGGCGGCGGCGACGCCGCGCACGTTCAGTACGTGACTGACGTGGTGAACCAGCACGGCGGCGAGGCCAAGTACACGGTGCTCGTCTACCACCACTCGATCTACTCGGCGGCGTCGCACGCCAAGGACTCCGACAACAAGGTCCGGCGCGTCGACTTCCCGACCACGTTCTCGAAGCTGGGCGTCGATCTCGTGCTGCAGGGTCACGACCACGTCTACACCCGCAGCTACGAGATCAAGAACGGCCAGAAGGCGAACCCGAACGAGCAGCCCGGACAGGACGAGGTCTTCGTCGGCCCCGGCGGCGTCATCTACATGACGGCGAACTCGGCCTCGGGTTCGAAGTACTACGGGATCACCAACCCGGATGCGAGCGGGACGAGCGGCGCCGGCAACGGCGCCGACCCGCTGAAGCCGAGCAACTACTGGTACAACTCGGTCCAGAGCCAGGAGAACAAGCGCTCCTACGTGCAGGTCAAGGTCCGCAAGGACAAGCTGGTCGTCGAGGACATCCGCAGCGAGGCGAGCGGTGCGAACCCGGTGCTCTCCGTCGTCGACTCGGTGACGATCCACAAGAACCACGGCGACGGCCAGGAGTTGCAGGTCGACGTCCCGGCCGCCAGCCCCGGCGAGTTCGGCTGGACCATCGACGGCACCAACCGCCTCGTGGATCTCGGTACCGCGACCGAGCAGGACCTCGAGTTCTTCCACGCCGCGGGCAGCATCAATCCGATCACGGTGACCGACACCCGCGTCTCCCTGGCGCCGTGGACGGTCGCGGCCGCGGTCGGCGACTTCCACGACGGCGCCAAGACCTTCTCGGGCAAGTATCTGGGCTGGACCCCGAAGCTCGTGAACGCCGGCGCCGGCGCGACCGCAGGAGCGGGGGTGGGCTCGGGCTTCGACAACGGCAGCGGCCTCAAGACCTCGCGTCAGCTGGCCTCGGCCGCGCAGGGCCACGATCGGGGAACCGCCGGTCTCGGCGCCGACCTGGATCTGAAATTCCCCAACACCGTCGCGAAGGGCAGCTACCGCGCGACCATGACGATCACGGCGCTCGCCGGCTGATCGATCGCACCATCCGTTGCGGAGCCGGCACCCGCCGGCTCCGCAACGGATTCCCGTTCCACCGCTCGAGGATCACCATGCACCGACGTTCGCCAGCCCTCCCGAAACCCCAGCCGTCCGGCGGCTTCGCCGCCGCGCTCTGGACCGTCCTCATGGCCGCGCTCGCTGCGGCCGTCGTGCTGCTCGGGGGGATGCTCCTCGGCATCCCCGCCCCCGCGCACGCCACCGAGCCGGGCGGAGGGCGGAGCGGCGGGCATGCCGGCACGCGGGCCGACGCGCCGGGTGCGCTGGACGAGGTGACCTGGACGGTCCGCACCCAGTCGAACCGGCTCGGCGCGGCCCGGACGAGCTACTCCTACACGATCCGTCCCGGCGAGCGCCTGCGCGACGGCCTGGTGATCACCAACCGGGGCGACGCCCCCGTGGAACTCGGCGTCTATGCGGCCGACGGGTTCACGACGGAGAGCGGGGGCTTCGACCTCCGGCTCGCCGGAACCGACTCCCGGGCGCTCGGATCCTGGGTCGCGCCCCGCGAGCACCGGGTGCGCATCGCCGCGGGCGACACCGTCACCGTGCCCTTCTCGATCGCCGTGCCCGAGAATGCGACGCCGGGGGACTACGCGGGCGGCATCGTCACCTCGATGTCCGCCGCCGAGAGCGATGCCGACGCCGCGACGCAGGGGGTGAGCGTGGACCGCCGCCTCGGCATCCGCATGAACCTCCGCGTCGACGGCGCGCTGAAACCCGGGCTCGCGGTCGAGGACGTGCGGGTCGGATGGGACGGCGGTGCCGACCCCTTCTCCGGGGGCGACGCCGAGGTGAGCTACACCGTTCGGAACACGGGCAATGCGATTCTCGGCAATCGCGATGCAGTGCGCGTCTCGGGCCCGTTCGGCTGGTTCCCGGTGGATGCGGCCGAGGCCGAGGCGATGCCGCAGCTGCTGCCGGGGGAGAGCTGGACCCGGCACGTCCGTGTACGGGACGTGCCCGCACTGATCCTGCTCACCGCGACCGCGGGCGTCACGCCCACGGTCATGGACGCGACGGGGTCGACCGCGATGCTGCCGACGGTCGAGGGAGCCGGAACCGGCTGGGCCGTCCCCTGGGCGCTGGCGGTCCTGACCGCTGCGGCGATTCTGCTTGCGACTCTCGTTCCGCGCGGGATCCGCCGTCGTCGCGCGGCGCAGCGCGCTCGCGAGGATGCGCGCGTGGAGGCGGCGGTGGCCGAGGCGCTCGAGCGGAAGGACGAGGCCGTCCCGGTGCCCTGACGCGCCCGCGCGGCTCGCAGGGAGGCGCGGGGCGCTAGGCTCAGGGGTGTGGATCTGAGGGTAGCCGCCTACGCGATAGTGGAGCGGCGCGGCAAGCTGTTGCTCACGCATTGGCGCCGCGGCCACCTGCACGGGTGGACGCTGCCCGGCGGCGGCATCGAAAGCGGCGAGGATCCGCGCGACGCCGTGGTGCGCGAAGTACTCGAGGAGACCGGGCTGGAGGCCCGTGTGGGCAAGCTGCTGGGCGTCGATTCCCGGGTCATGGTGCGCGAGGAGGTGCCGGAGGGCACGGAGCCCGAGCTGCACACGATCCGGATCGTCTACCGCGCGACCGTGAAGGACGGCCCGCTGCGCAACGAGGTCGGCGGATCCTCCGACGAGGCGCGCTGGGTGCCGATCCGCGAGATCCGCTCCCTGCGCACCCTCTCGCTGGTGCAGACGGGTATCCGGATGGCCGGGATCGATCAGCGCGGCCGGGGCTCGCGCGGTCGGGGCGGCAGGCAGGGCCCGAACCGGCAGGGCCCCGCGAAGACCGACGGGCCGCAGTAGCCGCGCAGTAGCCGGAGCGCGCACGGGGATTGTCGCCGGGCGGCGGTTTCCGCGCTCGGCCTCCATCGGCGATCCCGCGAACACTAGAGTGGAGCGGTGAGCGATGGGGTGGACGGCGCCGTGAGCGGCAACGCGGAGGATCCGCGGCGATTCGCCGCGCTGCGCGACCGGGACTCGGGCCTCTACATCGGCGGATCCGCCGTCACCATGATGGCGGACAACATCGAGCACGTCCTCGGCTACTGGGTGCTCTGGCAGACGTTCCACTCGCCCTGGCTGGTCGGCTTCCAGATCGTGAGCCACTGGCTCCCGTTCCTGCTCTTCTCGGTCTACGCGGGGTCGCTCGCCGAGCGCTTCGACTGCCGCCGCCTCATCCAGATCGCCCAGGGCCTCTTCATGCTGGTCTCCCTGCTCTGGGGCGTGCTCTTCCTCACCGGCACCCTCGAGCTCTGGCACGCCTGCGTGCTGCTGGTGCTGCACGGGATCGCCGGCTGCCTCTGGCATCCGGCCGAGCAGATGATGCTCTACGACTTCGCCGGTCCGTCGCGGCTGACCAGCACCGTCCGCATGAACGCGACCTTCCAGTCGCTGGCGTTCATCGCGGGGCCGATGATCGGTTCGGCGCTCCTGCTCCTGGTCGGCCCGGCGTTCGGCATGCTCATCAACGTGCTGTTCTACCTGCCGCTCACGCTGTTCCTCGCGCGGACCAAGTTCACCGGGCACAGCCGTGCCGCGGCATCGGCGGATCCGTCCGGTGCGGCGCCCCAGGAGCGCACCACCTTCCTCTCGACCTTCCGCGTGCTCGGCACCGTGCGGAAGAACCCGCTGCTGCTCGGGATGATCCTGCTCGCCGGCCTGAGCGCGATCTGCATCGGGCCGGTGCTGCAGAACGCCATGCCCGACTTCGCGGATCGGCTCGGCGCGGGATCCTCGGGCCTCGCCTACGGCGTCCTGCTGCTCGCGCATGGGGCCGGCGGGGTGATCGGCGGATTCCTCCTCGAGGCGACGCGGGCGGTTCCGGCGACCGGGGCCACGGCGATCGGCAGTGCGATCGTGACGGGTGTGAGCGTGGTGGTCTTCGCCGCGAGCGGGAACTATCTCGTCGCACTGATCGCGCTCGTCGCGGCGGGCTTCGCCGGCATCGCCTCGGCGTCGACCGAGATGAGCATCGTGCAGCTCGAGGCCCCGGAGGCCGAGCGCGGCAGGGTGATCGGCGCCTACAGCATGTTCGGCTTCGGCATGATGACCTTCAGCGGCGTGACCGTCGCGGTGCTCGGCTCGCTCTTCGGGCTGCCGGGCTCGGTGCTGGTGGGCGGCAGTGCGCTCGTGATCGGCGCCGTGGTGATCGGCGCCTACATGTTCTGGCCGCGGCGCTCGGCCGCCTGAGACCGGGGCCGTTCGACGGGCCCGTCGGATCAGGCGTCTTCCGGGGCCACCCAGAGCTCGTCGTCGCTGCGGAACGCCTGGTAGAGCGCGTAGCCGACCGCCGCGGCGGCGGCGATCCCGGCGCCGATGCCGACGACCCGGCCGAAGCCGCAGCGCTTCTTCGCCGGCCTCAGCAGCCCGCGCTGCTCGCCGAAGCTCTGCACCTGTCGCGCCGCATCCCGGTTCTCGAGCCGCTCGAGACTGCGCACCGTGCCGGCGAGCGCGGCGGTGACGAAGGGCACCGTGTAGAGCCGCACCTGGTCGACCGCGCGGGTGACGCGCGGGACGACGAACTCGTCGTTCAGGTGCTTGGCCTGGCGTCCGGCCTCCTGCGCGACGGTGCCCGCGTGGCCGAGCACTTCGCGCTGTTCGTTGAGCAGATCCTCGGCCTGCGCGCGAAGGCTGTTCAGTTCGCGCTGGCGCTTGCGTGAGAGTGACATGGGAACCTCCATGGTCGGTGCTGGCTCGCGTACCCCCACGCTACACCGATGCGCCGACCCGGGCGAAAGCCGCTGTGGGGATTCACAGCGGGACGGCCGCGGGAGCGGCGGAGAGCGGAGTCGCGCCGCATAGACTGGAAGCATGACTCTCCACACTGCTGTCGCGACCGTCCACACCAACCACGGCGACGTCGTGCTCAATCTCTTCGGCGACCACGCCCCCAAGACGGTGAAGAACTTCGTCGATCTCGCCCAGAAGGGCTTCTACGACGGCGTCATCTTCCACCGCATCATCCAGGACTTCATGATCCAGGGCGGGGATCCCACCGGCACCGGCACCGGCGGCCCCGGGTACACCTTCGACGACGAGATCCATCCCGAGCTCGTCTTCGACCACCCCTACCAGCTCGCGATGGCCAACGCCGGCAAGCGCCCCGACCTGACCGGCCGCCTTGCGGGCACCAACGGCTCGCAGTTCTTCATCACCACCATCGCGCCCGCCTGGCTGAACGGCAACCACACCATCTTCGGTGAGGTCGCGGATGACGACTCGAAGGCCGTCGTCGACGTCATCGCCGGCGTGCCGGTCGGCCCGATGGACCGCCCGCTCGAAGACGTGGTGATCACCGGCGTCGACATCGCAGAGGCATAGGCCGGGTGTCAGAGGGCGGATCGGGGCCGCAGTTCGGCGAGCGCGCCGAGTACGGCCCCGGCGATGTCTGCTACCGGCATCCGGATAGGCCGAGCTTCACGCTCTGCCAGCGCTGCGGGCGCACGATCTGCGCCGAGTGCCAGACGGTGTCGCCGGTGGGCGTGCTCTGCCTCGAGTGCATGCGCGAGGCGCAGCCCGGTGTCGCGCAGCGCGCCGGGCGGTCCGCCCGGGTCACGAGCCGCCGCATCGCGGCGAGCGGCACCCCCGTGACCTACGCGATCATCATCCTCTGCGCGGTGGTGTTCGTGCTGCAGTGGCTGAGCGCGCAGGGCGGCGGCAATCTGGTCACCCGGGCGCTCTGGTACGCGCCGGCGTACTCGCTGCCGAGCTCGGTCTCGGGCGCGGTCATCGCCGACGTCGGCTTCGAGCCGTGGCGCATGCTGACGTCGATCTTCACGCACTCGACCGGTTTCGTCTTCCACATCCTCTTCAACATGTACGCGCTCTGGCTCTTCGGCCGCAATCTCGAGGAGCTCCTCGGGCGCGTGTGGTTCGCGGTGCTCTACCTCTTCGCCGGCCTCGGCGGATCCCTCGGCGTCATGATCTGGGTCTACTTCGCCCCGGATCGCCTCACCGAGCTCGCCACCCCCGCCGTCGGCGCATCCGGTGCGATCTTCGGCGTGCTCGCCGCGACGCTCGTGGCCTACCGGGCCGCGAACGTGAACATCACCTCGCTCGCCGTGCTGATCGCGATCAACTTCGGCATCGGGTTCCTGCCCGGCATGGCGATCGCGTGGCAGGCCCACCTCGGCGGGATGGTCATCGGCGCCGCGAGCATGGGCATCCTGCTGGCCACCCGGGGCCCGCGCAGACGGGGATCCCGGGTGATCGGGATGACCGCGCTCGGCGTCGTCCTGGTGCTGCTCGGCGGGCTCTACTTCGTGGTTCCGCCGCTACCGGGCCTGTAGCCCGTCGGGCGCCGACTTGCGGCGCCGGACAACTTATCCACAGCCTTATTCACAGCTGGGGATGAATCACACGGGTGTAATTCGCTACTTCCACCAGGGCGTCATGAGGAAGCCCACGAGGACGAGGCCGAAGCCGACGAAGATGTTCGCCTGACCGATCTGGGGGATGGGCAGCTGCAGCGTCGCGCTTGTGATGTAGTAGAGCACGATCCAGGCCAGGCCGAGCAGCATGAAGCCGAACATGACCGGCTTGAACCACACCGGGTTCGGCGCATCCTTGCGGAGCTCGGCCGCCTGGGCGCGATCGATCGCGCGATCCTTCGACTTGCTCACTTCTTTTCCAGCTCGTGCCATGCAGACGAGTCTAGCGGGGTCGCCGGGCCGGCGCGGCCGGGAGCCCGAGCTCACAGCGACATTCCCTAGAATTACCGCATGACCGAACAGCCGCCCGCCCAGCCGGAGCCGGGCTCCCGGCACGCGGGCAGCCGGAGCGCCGGAGCGCGCGGTGCGACGCGTGCTCGCGGTCGGGCGAGGCTGAGCCCGCTCACCGTGATCGGCGAGATCCTGCTGGTGGCCGGCCTCGCCGTGTTCGGCTACTTCGGCTGGCAGCAGTTCAACACCGAGGTCGCGGTACCCGAGAAGCAGCAGGCGCTCGCGGCGCAGGACTCGGCGCGCTGGGCCGAGGCGCCGGCGCCCGAGAAGACGTGGGCGGGCCGTATCCCCGTCATGAAGCAGCCGGCCGCCGCCGAGGTCTTCGGCGTGCTCTACGTGCCGGCCTTCGGCAAGACCTATGCCAACCGGATGGCGCAGACGACCGACTGGTGGACCGTGCTCAACCTCGACGAGAAGGGCGTCGGTCACTACGAGCAGACGCAGATGCCGGGCGACTTCGGCAACTTCGCCGTCGCCGGGCACCGATCCGGCCCCCTGATCAACTCGTTCCGCGAGGTCATGGAACTGCGCATCGGCGATCCGCTCTACATCGAGACGCCGCTCGGCTGGTACACCTATCGCTTCCGCAACATCGAGTACGTGCTGCCGAACGAGGTCGACGTGCTCAATCCCTTCCCGCGCCTCGACGGGGAGCCCGGCAAGGATCGGATCATGACGCTCACGACCTGCCACCCGAAGCAGGAGGGCAGTGCGGAGCGCGCCATCGCCTACGCCGTGTTCGAGGACTACCGGCCCCTGAAGGACGGCCCCCCGCCGGCGCTCGCCGCGGTCAACCCGCTCGTCGGGCAGCAGTCGAAGAACCCGACGGCGCCGAAGGGCAATCCCGAGGAGCACGCGGCGCTCGGCGCCCGCGAGGCGAACGCGGAAACCGGGGTGCGCGGCTGATGTTCTCATTGCTCTGGCGCTTCTTCCCCGGCCCCGTCTGGCTGCGGATCCTGGTGCTGCTCGCGGTCGCCGCCGTGCTGGCCTGGGCGCTCATCACCTACGTCTACCCCCTTGCCGCTACCCTGCTCACGCCCGACGAATCGACGGTGAACCCATGACCCGGATCCTGGTGATCGACAACTACGACAGCTTCGTCTACACGCTGGGCGGCTACCTGCAGCAGCTCGGCGCCGAGATCGAGGTCATCCGCAACGACTCCGTGAGCATCGGCGAGCTCGAACAGCTCGTCGCGTCGTTCGACGGCGTGCTCATCTCGCCCGGCCCGGGCACTCCCGCCGACGCGGGCGTGTCTATCCCGATGGTGCGGATCGCACTGCAGACCGGGATCCCGCTCCTCGGCGTCTGCCTCGGGCACCAGGCGATCGCGGAGGCCATGGGCGCGACGGTGACCCACGCGGACGAGCTGATGCACGGCAAGGTCTCCCGAGTGCGGCACTCCGAGGATCCGTTCTTCGCGGGCGTGGCGACCGAGTTCGACGCCACCCGCTACCACTCGCTCGCCGTGGTGCGCAGCACGGTGCCGGAGGAGCTGGTGATCACCGCCGAGACCGCCTCGGGCATCGTGATGGCGCTGCGCCACCAGGAGCTGCCGATCTACGGCGTGCAGTATCACCCCGAGTCGGTGCTGACCGAGGGCGGGTATCAGCAGCTCGGCAACTGGCTCGGCTTCGTCGGGTCGCCGAACGCACCCGCCATCGCAGCCACGCTCTCGCCGCTGCTCTCGGCGGGCTGAAGGCCGAGAGCGATCCGCGGGCCAGCGGATCGCTGACTCGCACACCTGAATCGAAGTGCGGGCACAGCGGCACCGTGCCCGCGGATGGTTCGGAACGCCGTCGATGCCCTGGCGGAGCAGGTGCGGATCTCCCGCGAGAAGCTCGCCGGGATACGACCGCAATCCGCTGCCCGGACGGTGCCCGATGACGACGCCGAGCGGGCCCCGCGATCGCGGTGATCAGTCGTTCTGGTCGCCGCCGCCGGCCTGGCCGATGCAGTAGGAGATCTCGATGGTCGCGCCGCGCTTCTGGCGGCCGATGGCCGACTGCTGCGTGACGATGTCGTTGTTCGCCGGGCAGGTCTCATCCGGCATCTGCTGCACCGTGAAGCCCTGGCCCTCCAGGATCGCAGTGGCGGCGCTCACGCTCTGCCCGGTCACGTCGGGCACGCGGACCTTGCCGCTGGATATGGTCACGTCGATGGCCTCGCCCGGCGCGACGCGCTTCCCCACTCCCGGGCTCACGGCGAGCACGATGTTCCGCTCGGCCTCTCCGTCATCCTTCTTGGTGATCGACCCGAGCTCGAGACCGGCGGCCTCGAGCGCTTTCGTGTATTCCTTGAGGGAGAGCAGGTTGTAGTCGGGCACCTCGACGGTGGCCGGACCGCTCGAGATCAGCACGGTGATCGTATCGTCGACCGACACGTGGGTGCCGGGCGCCGGATCGGTGCTGACCACGTGACCCTTGGCGATCTCGTCGCTGGGCTGCTCGGAGACGACCGCCTTCAGCCCCGAGTCCTTCAGCGCTGCGAGCGCATCGGCCTGGGTGTAGTTCACGAGGTCGGGCACCTCGCGCGAATTGAAGGGCATGATCGACTTCGGCGTGATGGCGGTCAGCCAGAAGGCGACCGCGGCGATCACCGCGACGACGGTGAGGATGGCGGCCCACACCCACATCACGGGCGGGCGGCTGTGGGAGCGCGTGGCGCCGCCCGACTCGGAGAGCCGCCGGAGTGCGAGCTCGGACTCCGACGCCGACTCCTCGCCGGAGGAGAAGAGCACGTTCGCCTGATCGGACTCCTCGCCGAGCTGCGGCATGACGCCCGAGGCGGCGAGCCGCAGCGCCTCGCGGAACTCGCCGGCGCTCTGGAAGCGGCGGGCGCGATCCTTCGCGAGCGCGTGCAGGATGACCCGGTCGAGCTCGGGCGTCACGCTCTCGTCGCGACTGCTCGGCGGCATCGGCCGCTCGCTGACGTGCTGATACGCGACCGCGACGGCGGTGTCCCCGCGGAAGGGCACCTCGCCGGTCAGCAGCTCGTAGAGCAGCACGCCGGTCGAGTAGAGGTCGGTGCGCGCGTCGACCGTCTCGCCCTTGGCCTGCTCGGGGGAGAAATAGGCGGCGGTGCCCAGGATCGCGGTGGTCTGCTGGACCGTGGACGAGGTCTCGGAGACGGCGCGCGCGATGCCGAAGTCCATCACCTTCACCTGCCCGCCGCGGGTGATCATGATGTTCGCGGGCTTGATGTCGCGATGCACGATGCCGGCGCGGTGCGAGTACTCGAGCGCGCCGAGCACGGCGTCGACCACTCGGCAGGCCTCGGTGGAGGAGAGCCGCTCCTTGGCGGCGAGCTCGCGCAGGTTCTCGCCGTCGACGTACTCCATCACGATGAACGGCAGCCGCTGCGGCCCCTCGCCGGTCTGGATGAGGTCGTCGCCGGCGTCCAGCACCCGGACGATGCTCGGGTGGGCCAACCGCGAGGCCGACTGCGCCTCCTGACGGAACCTGCTGCGGAACTGGTCGTCGCCGGCGAGGCCGGCCCGCATCACCTTGATCGCTACCTTGCGCCCGAGCTTGGTGTCGGTGCCGCTGTAGACCGTGCTCATGCCGCCCTGACCGATGAACTCGCCGATCGCGTAGCGCCCCGCAAGCGTGCGGGCATCGCCGGGCGCGACGGTCTCGGTCATGGCAGCCTTTCTCGATCTCTCGGCGGTGCTCGCCGTATCCCGTCCAGTTTACGGGGGAGTCGGTCGCCCTTCCTCCCCAGGACCGGCTTCGGTCTGTACCGAAACGGTTACGGGTTCTCGCCGGGGTCCGGCGCGGGCGCGGGCGCGGTGACGGTGATAGTGATGGTCGACGACCAGGGCGAGACCCTCGTCGTGGTGCCGTTGCCGCAGGACACGCGGTACCTCACCGTGATCGAGCCGTTCGGATCCCCGGGCTGCAGCGTCTTGGCGGCGAACTGCGTGTTGGGCGTCGTCGTCGACTGCGGAGGCGCGCCGGCGAAATCGCCGGTGTACTTCACCTCGTAGCCCTGGAGGGTCAGCCCCGCCGGGCACTGCGCGGCCGGCCAGTTCACGTTCACCTGATCGCCCGAGTTCACCGTGGTCGAGGCCGCGGTCGGCGCGTCCGGCTGGCCCAGATCGCTGAAGGCCGTGAAGTACGTCAGGGTGATCGCGGCGTCGAGCGACACCGGGCCGCTCGGATCCACGTCGGAGACGTAGTCGACCTTGTCGTCGGAATCGGGATCGCCCGCCACGCAGGTGACGTTCGTGAAGCCCTCGCCCTCGAGGAACGCCTTCGCCGCGTCGCACTTCATAGCCTTGAGCGCGGTTGCGTCGACGTTCCCGGTCTCCTTCGCCGGCGTCGTCGGCTTGGTCGGCGTGGTCGGCGAGGTGGGCGGCGGCGTCGTCTGCTTGGTGCCGCCGCCCTGGCTGTTCAGCAGTGCGATCGCCGTGCCGGCGCCCACCAGCACGATGAGTGCGATCAGGGTGATGAGCGGCCACGTCCACGGGCTGCGCTTCTTCTTCTCCGGCTCGGCGGCCGGCTCCTCCTCCGTCTCGAGCAGCTGAGCGGTGTTCGCCGGGGGGAGCGCAGTCGTCTGCGGCAGCATCGTCGTCGCGGCATCGCCCGCGACGGTCGCGGGCCTGTCTCTTATACACATCTGACGCTGCCGACGATCTTACGCGTGT